>JAIORT010000598.1 GCA_021107975.1 Bacteroidales bacterium
CCCATTTTACCAAATTCATAAATTTCGGTGGTGTTCCTTGCATTAAGATACATGTTCTGAAGAGTCTTCCGCTTACCCAAACAATAAATGCAGTAAATAAAATAACGCCAATTAATCCGACAATTGGTTGCCAGACAGGAATGCTCACAGGTGTAGCCATTCTGACAGTCATTAACATTGGAGTAAAAGGTGGTATCAATGACATAGTAGTTGAGAAAGCACTTAACGGTGCCTTTAACATTGGAAACATCACAAACATCGGAAGCAAAACAGGCAACATTGCCGGGAACTGTAATGACTGTGCATCTTTTGCGTTATCACAGGCAGAACCGAGAGCAGCCATCATTGATCCTACCATGATTATATTTAATAATAGAAATGTGAAAAACCATGGTAACAAATGATAAGGAACAGAGTCTCCAAATCCCATTTGAGTAGCAGCAATTGCACCTCCGACAATATAAACACTCGAACCGATCAGCGAAACCAGAATGCTTCCAAGTAATTTACCTGTCATAAACTGAAATGGAGTAACCGAACCAAGTAATACTTCGGCAATTCTTTCGGTTTTTTCTTCCATTACAGAACTTAATAATGGTATTGTAAACATCATTACCATCATAAACATTATCATCATTAAAATATATGGCACTGCAACCGCTTCACCTATATTACTTTTTTTGGCATCTTTTACATCGCCTGTTTCTTCATTATAACTAAGAAGCCCCATTCCTTCGGCATTTATCCAGTAAAAAAGGTCTTTCGATTGTTCAGGGTCAATATTCAGGTCGCCAACCCTGAGTTGCCTGACTTGATTATTTATTGCCTGGGAAACCCAGTCACGGACTTTATCCATCATTGAATTTTCGGAATAATATTTAATCCGATATTTTTCTCTGTCTTCTCCCGGATGAAGTATTTCATGACCTATTTCAACAAATGCATGTAATTCTTTATTTCGCACTCTCTCCGAAAGATTTAGTCTTTGTTGTTTAAGATCAGAAATTTCCGGTTTAATTATTTCAAAATTGTATGCGGGTCTGATCTTTTCATTCGTTTCTTTATCAAAAAGTTCCTTATTTCTTTCCTCTGAAACTTTCATCAGGGGTTCTGCCATAATTCCCGAATGATCAATCACAGCAATGTTTTTGTCAACAATATCAACCTTATCTTCAAATAATTTAATTACAATAAAACTGCCACCCATAAAAACCGGGGCAATTATTAATCCTATCAGGAAACTTTTTGTACGGACTGCTGTGAGAAACTCCCGTTTTGTCAGAATAAATATTTTACGCATTTTGTACCTCCTTTTCTTCAGGACTTGCTATCCTTATAAAAATATCGTTTAATGATGGTTTTGTTATTTCAAATTTTGATACTCTTGTTTTCGATAAAATGGCTTTAATAACATCCTGAGTATCTATTTCTTTACCGACACGAATTTCCTGCATTTGCCCGAAATCGGTGATTTTTTCAATTCCCGGAATTTCTTTCAAAACCTCATTACCGTTTTCAGTATGAACACGAATAGTATCAATACCATATTTACCCTGAATAGCAGTTAGGGTTCCATCAAGTACTTTTTTCCCTTTATGAATCATAAAAATAAAATCGCACATTTTCTCTGCCATATTCATATCGTGTGTGCTAAAGATTACTGTTGACCCATTTGCCTGTAATTCCAAAATTGTAGTTCTCAAAATTTCAGAATTTACCGGATCAAGTCCGCTAAATGGTTCATCAAGAATTATTATTTCCGGCTTGTCGATTATAGTAGCAATAAACTGTATTTTTTGGCTCATTCCTTTACTGAGTGCTTCTACTTTTTTATTTGCCCAGTCTGAGAGGTCAAATTTTTTCAACCAATAATCAATTTCAGAATTGATATTTTTGGTGTTTTTCAACTCAGCATGAAATCGCAAAACTTCTTTAACTTTCATCTTTTTATAAAGACCGCGTTCTTCCGGCAGATAACCAATATTATCAAGCCTGGTTCCGAGATGTTCATTTCCGAAAAGTTTAATAATACCGCTATCAGGATATAGAATATTCATCATCATTCGGATTGTTGTTGTTTTACCGGAACCGTTGGGACCGATAAAGCCATAAATGCTTCCTTTAGGAACCTTCAAAGACAAATCATCAACTGCTTTGTGTTTACCGAAAGTTTTGGTGATGTTTTCAAGTTCAATTGTGTACATTTTTGTATTTATTATTTTAAAGTCTTTTTATCAGCGTTTTATATACTTCATATTTTATGAAGTTTACAAAATTAGAACTATTTTTTTAAATGTCAAGTTTTTTGAGAAATTTATATTGATTCTAAATAATATTAAAACCAAAAAAAATTGTAAATTAGCAAACTAAAAAAAATAAAAAATGTACGATAGAATAACAATTAATCCAGACCAAATGAGCGGTGAACCTTGTATTCGAAATCTAAGAATACCTGTTGCAACAATTATTACAATGATTGCTCAAGGAATAACACCCGATATAATACTTGAATATTATCCTGATCTTGAAAAAGATGATATTACAGAAACTTTAAACTTTGCTGCTGAAACTGTTAGAGAAAGAGAATTACCATTAACCAAAGTCGAATGAATTTTCTAATTGACAACGCAATTTCCCCGAAAGTTTCAGAGGGATTAAACAAATTGGGACATAACTCTATTCATGTTCGGGATATTGGATTTCAACATGCCAATGACCAAGAAATATTTGAAAAAGCATTAGAAGAAGACCGAGTAATTATATCGGCAGACACTGACTTCGGATTTTTACTGTCGAAATGGAATAATAACAAACCTTCAGTAATAATTTTTCGCAAAGGATCTGAACGTGATCCGTTCAAACAGATTGAACTTTTAAATGCAAATTTAAAAGACGAATTATTAATATCTCTCAAAACAGGGAGTATTATAATTATTGAAACCACCAGAGTTAGAACAAGAACTTTACCAATATTTAAAAAGTAAAAAAACAACACATATAGCAAATTGCATATTTTTTTACTACCTTACAAAATAATTCTAAATCAGCATATCAATAAATGCAAACAACAAAAGAAAAAGCATACAAGGAACTTGCCCGTTTGGTTGAGCAATTTGATGAGCATATTGACGAATATAAAAGAGGCAACTATAATGAACACCAAACAAGAGTTGATTACATAAATCCGTTTTTTAAAACTCTCGGATGGGACATGGATAATAAGCAGGGACTTGCCGAAGCTTACCGCGAAGTTATCCATGAAGATAAAATAAAAATCGGGGGAAGCACCAAAGCTCCCGACTATTGTTTCACTGTTTACGGACAAAGGAAATTTTTTGTTGATGCCAAAAAGCCGGCGGTAAATATAAAAGGTGATATTGCTCCTGCATACCAGGTTCGTAGGTATGGATGGAGTGCAAGACTTCCAATTGCCATTGTTACCGATTTCGAGGAGTTCTCAATTTATGACTGCACCAAAAAACCAAATCAAACAGACAGGGCATCTGTTTCCAGAATCAAATATATAACTTATGACAATTACCTTGATGAATTTGATTTTTTCTGGGACACTTTTGCAAAAGAAAATATTCTCAAAGGTCGTTTTGATAAATATGTTCAAAGTGATGCAAAGAAAAGAGGTACTGCTAATGTTGATGACGAGTTTTTGAAATCCATTGAAGAATGGCGTACATATCTTGCAACAACCATTGCCTTAAGAAATAAATCGCTTAGCGAGGATGAAATTAACTATGCAGTACAAAAAAACATTGACCGGATTATCTTCCTGCGAATATGCGAAGACAGGGGTATTGAGCATTACGGAGATTTAAAGAACGCCATCAAAAAAGGCGTCTTTTACCAAAACCTTTTTGAACTCTATCGCTTTGCCGATGAAAAATACAATTCCGGTCTTTTTGATTTCAGGGAAGACACTATCACTCCTTCACTTACGGTTGATAACAAGGTGGTAAAAAATATCATCAGCGACCTGTACTA
>JAIORT010000526.1 GCA_021107975.1 Bacteroidales bacterium
CGACCTGGCGTACGCCCGAGCTACCTTCTTCTAACTTACATTATATTTTATAGTATCTTTGCAATCATTTTTGCGGGTGCAAAGATACAACTTGTTTTTTTGTCTGCCAAATAAATTTTTGTTTTTCATGAAACACAAAGCCGGTTTTGTTAATATTCTCGGAAATCCGAACGTTGGTAAGTCAACATTGATGAACGCACTTGTTGGCGAAAAGCTTTCTATAATCACTCCGAAAGCCCAGACAACCCGCCATAGAATTATGGGTATAGCGAACAGTGAAAATTTTCAGATCATATATTCCGACCTGCCAGGAATACTTTCTCCTAATTATAAGCTCCAGGAAAAAATGATGAAATTCATCGAAAATGCTTTAATAGATGCAGATGTATTTCTTTACATGGTAGAGGCTGGAGAAAAAAATTACAATGAAAAAATTATTAATCAGATTAAAAAATCGGGTGTCCCGCTTATTGTACTAATTAATAAAATTGATCTTTCAAACCAGGAAGCTGTAGAACAGCAGGTTGAATACTGGGCAGATATTTTTACAAATTCTACGGTAATTCCTATTTCTGCATTGCTAAAATTCAATACTGATCTGGTTTTAAAACAAATTATAAAACTATTACCTGAAAATCCTCCATATTATCCTAAGGATGAAATAACCGATAAAAGCATGCGGTTTTTTGTTTCGGAGATTATACGTGAGAAAATTCTTCTGAACTATAAGCAGGAAGTTCCGTATTCCGTTGAAGTAGCTGTTGAATCATATAAGGAGAGTAGTGATATTATCAGGATATCTGCTTATATTTTTGTTATCAGAGAATCACAGAAGATGATTATTTTAGGGCATAAAGGCAAGGCAATAAAAAAAGTTGGAATCGAGGCACGTAAGGATATAGAAGAGATGGTGGGTAAAAAAATATATCTTGAACTAACGGTTAAGGTCAGCAAGGACTGGCGTGATAATGAAATGCAATTGAAACGGTTTGGGTATGAAATGTAGATAATGTTGTTAAATGTTAATAGGTTATTTGTTATAGGTTGAGCAAAAATTATGGTCGTTAGAAAACCCCTCTTTATGTTTCAACGAGGAGAAAATAGTTATACTAATGCTGAATAGAAATGCAATCCCGAAACTTCGGGATAAAGGTCTATTCAGCACGCATAACTACTTCTAAATCCCGAAGTTTCGGGATTAAGAATTAGTATAGTAGCAAATTGCCTTAAATGAACTAAAATGACTGAAATTTAAAATCAAAAATCGTAAATCAAAAATTGATATGTCAAATATACTTGCAATTGTTGGAAGACCTAATGTAGGGAAATCAACCTTTTTTAACCGGATGACTGAAACAAGGCAAGCCATTGTTGAGGAAACAAGTGGAGTAACACGCGACAGGCATTACGGAAAAGCCGACTGGAACGGCGTTGAGTTTTCCGTTATTGATACGGGCGGTTATGTAGTTAACTCGGATGATGTTTTCGAAGAAGAGATAAGGAAACAAGTTCAGCTTGCCATTGACGAAGCAGATGCAATTGTTTTTATGGTTGATGTAAAAGCCGGTTTAATGGGCATGGATGAAGATGTTGCAAACCTTTTGCGAAAAACAAAAAAAAGTATTTTTTTGGTTGCCAATAAAGTTGACAATCCCGAAAGGATCAATGAAGCAGGGGAATTTTATGAATTGGGATTGGGGAATGTTTTTAGTATTTCTTCTATTAATGGAAGTGGTACCGGAGATTTACTGGATGAGATTGTTAAAGTATTTGATGTGAAGGAAACCGATGAATTACCGGATGTTCCAAAATTTGCAATAATAGGACGCCCTAATGTTGGGAAGTCATCTCTCGTTAATGCATTTTTGGGAGATGAACGAAATATTGTAACCCCGGTTGCCGGTACAACAAGAGATTCTATTTATACAAGGTACAACAGCTTCGGATTTGATTTTCTGCTTGTTGACACCGCCGGTCTCAGAAAAAAAGGAAAAGTACATGAAAATATTGAGTTTTATTCAGTAATGCGTTCCATCAGGGCGATTGAGAACAGTGATATATGCTTTCTTATGGTTGACGCTAAAGAAGGATTCGAAGCGCAAGACCTGAATATTTTCCGTTTAGTAGAAAGAAACCGCAAGGGAGTTGTTATTGTGGTCAATAAATGGGACTTGATTGAAAAAGCATCAAATACTCACTTAGAATTTGAAAATAAGATTAGAGAAAAAATTGCTCCTTTTTCTGATGTGCCGGTTGTTTTTACTTCGATTCCTAAAAAACAAAGAATATTTAAAGCGCTTGAACTGGGCAGCATGGTATATAAAAACAGAAGCAACAGAATTTCTACATCAAAGCTGAATGAATTACTGTTACCTATCATCGAAAAAAAACCACCACCATCAGTAAAAGGGAAATACATAAAGATAAAATATATTACACAACTAAAAACAGCTTTTCCTGCTTTTGTCTTTTTCTGTAATTTCCCACAATACGTTAAAGACCCATATAAAAGATTTGTAGAAAATCAGCTAAGGAAACACTTTGAATTTACGGGTGTGCCTGTTCAAATATATTTTCGGAAGAAATAAATATGTCGGAAGGAATAAGGATAGATAAATGGTTATGGGCAGTGAGGATTTTCAAAACCCGCAGCCATGCTGGTGAAGCGTGTAAATCGGGCAAGGTGATGATAAATGATATTCCTGTAAAACCATCAAGAGAGGTGAAATTAGACGATATTATAACCATTCGGCTCAGACAATTAACCAAAACCGTGCAGGTTACCGGATTACTTAAAAACCGTGTAGCCGCTAAATTTGTTATAAATTACCTTGCTGATCTCACTCCCAAAGAAGAATATGACAAGCTAAAAATGACTAAAGAAACAAATTACGAACACAGGCAAAGAGGATTTGGCAGACCTACTAAAAAAGAAAGACGATTAATCGAGAAGCTGAAAAAACCGCGATTTTAATTTTTTTAACTGATTAACAAAATTTTATCCAATTCATTTCGTTAATAACAAAAAAATCATTATTTTACGCCGTATTTTTTTTCAGTTTATAAACATTAAAAACATTTCAAAATGAAAAAGCTAATTTGGATTTTATTAATTATTCCTTTTGCTATAAGCTGTAACAAGAAAAAAATCGAGCAACTGGAATTAAAAAACGACAGTTTGGTTCAACAAGCAAACTTTAAAGATCAATCTATTACCGAGTTTCTTACTGCTTTTAATGATATTCAGGATAATCTGGATTCAATAAAAGTTAAAGAAATGATCATTACCGAAACAACAAAAGGAAAAACTGAGCTAAAGAAAAAAGCAAAGAATCAGATCAATGACGATATTAATACTATTTATCAACTTTTAATTGACAATAAAGAAAAATTAGCCGGTTTAAGAAAAAAGTTAGGCAAAGCAAATTACCAGGTTCAGGAATTAGAGAAAATGGTGGCTCATCTCACTAAACAACTGGAAGCAAAAGACATAGAAATTGAAACATTACGATTTGACCTTGAACACTTGAATATTAAAGTTACCAAACTTACGAAAGACGTTGGTGACCTAAAAGAACAAAATAAGGAGAAAGCTGCCGTTATAAAAGACCAGACAGATGAAATAAAAACCAAAACAATAGAATTGAATACCGCCTTTTATGCAGTTGGAACTAAAAAAGAGCTGAAAGAAAACAATGTCATCACTAAAGAAGGAGGATTCGTTGGAATTGGTGCAAATAAAAAATTAAAACAAGATTTCAGTGAAGATTTTTTCACAAAGATTGACATCAGGATAATAAAAGAAATTCTGATACCAGGTAAAAAAATTAAAATTGTAACCAATCATCCCACTGAATCATATAAGATTTCGGGAGAAAATGAAAACCGTATTTTAGAAATTCTGGATTCTGATAAGTTTTGGAAGTCATCCAAACATCTGGTTATAATCACCGATTAAGAAAAGCGTTTGATGAAATAAACAAAGAACGGCTGA
>JAIORT010000838.1 GCA_021107975.1 Bacteroidales bacterium
GCAAATTTCCGGCACTAATTAAAAACCCCCACATTATCTTCTACATAAGTCTTTGCCCTGCCAAGTTCTTTCTCTATTTCGGCAACCTGTTGCAATGCGTCCTCCTTATTTGTTGATTCGGCACAACCCTCCAGTTTTACAGCAAGTTCATAAGCCTGATTAATTGAAAGATTGGCAAGTACACCTTTTAGCTTATGAATACTATCCGCAATCTCATTTTTTTTACCATGCTGAATACTAAAAATAATTTCTTCTATTGTTTCAGGATATGAGTTATTAAACTTTTCTAAAATATTTTTTGCTAAAATTTTGTCTGTTACTCTTTCAAAAAGTTCATCCATATCAATCGGACAAGATTCATTTGTATTTTCAGATTGTTCTTCTTGTTTATAAATTGATTTTTTTTTATTAAATAGTTTCATATCAGTATATTTTTTAATTGTTTCAAAAACTAAGGATGCCTTAATTGGTTTTTCAATATAATCATCCATGCCAATTTCAAGGAATTTATCCTTGTGTCCTTTCATTGCATGTGCTGTCATTGCTATAATCGGAGTATGAATATTTTTTCCCTGTTCATATTCCCTTATTTTTTGTGTTGCTTCAATACCATCCATCACAGGCATCTGGACATCCATTAATATAAGATCAAAATTATTTTCGTGAACTTTTTCAAGGGCTTCTTTGCCTGTTGCTGATGTTGTTATTGTATAGCCTTGCAGGTCTAACATTCCTGTAATAATATCAAGATTAATAAAATTATCTTCAGCCACCAGGATTGAGATATTTTTATTTTCTTTTGCCGGAGTAATGATAGTATCTGTTTTCATGTCTGCTGTTTTTTGATTATTTGTTTTGGTTTGCTGTTTAGCGCTTATTTCCATATTAATTGTAAACATAAATGTGCTGCCCTTATCAATTATACTTTCCACTTTTATATCTCCCCCCATCAGTTCAATAAATTTTTTTGATATTGCCAATCCTAATCCGGTACCGCCATATTTTCTTGTTGTCGAACTATCAACCTGGGTAAAAGATTCAAACAGTTTATTTATTTTATCTGCCGGAATACCAATTCCTGAATCTTTTACCGAAAATGTTAAATTTACCAAATTGTTTTCCGACCTATTCTTATTTATAAGTATTTCCACCTGTCCTTCTCCAGTAAATTTTATTGCATTTCCAACCAAATTGAACAGTACTTGCCTGAGTTTAACAGGATCACCTATTAATGAATCAGGAATATCGGGTTCGATATGACTAATAAGCTTTATCTTTTTCTCCTTCGCTTTTGCAGAAAGAGTCAGGATTACTTTTTCAATAATATTACTTAATGCAAAATCGGTTTTCTCTAATTCAATTTTTCCGGATTCGATTTTTGAAATATCAAGAATTTCATTAATAATCTCAAGAAGAGATTCACCTGACTGTTTTATTAAACCAATACGTTTTCGTTGTTCATCCGAAAGATCGCCAAACAAGACAAGTTCAGACATGGCAATAATACCATTTAATGGTGTTCGTATTTCATGGCTCGTATTTGCTATGAAATCACTTTTTGTTTTATTTGCCTGTTCTGCAACTTCTTTAGCCTCTTTCAGCTTAATTGTAAGTTCTTCAAGAGTTTTTTTCTGTTTATAAAGTTCAACAAATACTCTTACTTTATTTTGTAATATTTCCGGTTCGAGAGGTTTACACATATAATCAACCGCACCGGAATCATATCCTTCGAAAATGTGCTTTTGCTCTTTGCTGATAGCAGTTACAAATATTATCGGGATATTTTTGGTTTTTGCACTTATTCTCATCAGCCTGGCAGTTTCAAAACCATCCATCTCCGGCATTTGAACATCAAGAAGTATAAGGGCAAAATCATATTCAAGCAGTTTACCTAATGCTTCATTACCTGATGTTGCCTTAACAATATTGAGGTCAAAATCTTCAAGAACAGCCTCCATTGTAATAAGGTTCTCAGGTCTGTCATCCACAATTAATATATTGGTTGCGATTTTATCTGACATAGTAATAATTTTATCATTTTAAATTACCAAGCAAATTTACGGAGATGAAAAGGAAAATAAAACAGGGAAATTCCACAATTTTAATGTGTAAAAATACGCAGTAACACTACGTAATATTACGTACATATTTTAGTTAATGCCTTCGGACAGAATGAGATACATGAAAAAAAGGATATTTTTTTGTTTTTCTTAAAAAATGATGTTGGAGAAGTTATTTTGAAAATTTGCAGTAATATTTATTCGTCACAGTCTGAATGAAAAATTAAAAAGATTGCACCACAGATTAACACAGATAATTTGAGGGGGAAAAAGATAGCATATAATTCATTTGTTCGTTGTATGTTTGGGGAAAATAATCTGAGAAAATTTGTGTTAATCTGTGGTGAAAAAAAGGTAGCACCACAGATTGACACAGATTAACACAAATAAAAACAAAGAATTATGGAACTAAAAGAATTAAACAAAATAAGCTATGATATCATAGGCTGTGCTTATAGGGTGCATTCCAGGTTAGGTCCTGGATTATTGGAATCTACGTATGAAGCCTGTTTAGAGTATGAATTATTAAAGATGGGATACAAAGTTGAACGACAAAAAGCATTGCCAATAGTGTATGATGAAGTAAAATTAGATACAGGATACCGAATTGATTTATTGGTTGAGAATGAAGTAATAGTCGACAACAAATCAGTAGATGCCATTGCACCTATACATAAGGCACAGGTTATGACATATTTAAAGTTATCAGAAAAAAAGTTGGGGTTATTGATTAATTTTAATGTTATGGATTTGAAGAAAGGGATTAAAAGGATAATAATGTAAACAATAAATTCAGTACAGATGAACACAATTAATCTGAGAAAATCTGTGCTAATCTGTGGTAAGAAAAAGATAGCACCACAGATATACACAGATTAACACAGATAATCTGAGAGAATTTGTGTTAATCTGTGGTGAAAAAAAAAGATAAATGACGAATAGAAGAATCTTTACTATCGGCGAAACCGTTTACGACATCATTTTCAGGAATGGAAGACCGGTGGCTGCCAAACCAGGAGGCGCTATGCTCAATACTTCTGTCAGTATGGGGAGACTGGGGCTTTCTGTGTTTTTTATTTCCGAGATAGGGGAGGACAAGGTTGGTGAGAAAATTATTAAGTTCTTGTGTGAAAATAACGTTGGAACAAACTATGTTCACAAATTCAGAGATGGCAAAACCGCACTTGCACTGGCTTTTTTGGATGAAAGTGAAAATGCAAATTATACATTTTATAAATTATACCCTGCAAAAAGGCTGGCAGTTGATTTGCCCGAAGTCAAAGAAAATGACATTGTCCTTTTCGGGTCCTTTTTTGCAATTACCGGCGAAGTGCGAGAGCAATTGATGAAATTTATAAGGAGGGCTTTTCAAAATAAAGCTATCATTATTTACGATCCCAATTTCAGGAAGCCTTACTTAGATGAATTACCCAAAGTGAAAAATCTTATCCTTGAAAACATATCTCTATCAAGTATTGTAAGAGGTTCGGATGAGGATTTCAGGCTGATATTCGGCGTGGAAAATGCAGATGATACCTTTAGGATATTAAAAGAAAACGGTTGTAGATTTTTAATTTATACTTCAAGCGATAAAAACGTTGAATTCATATCGGAGGATATAAAACTTGCCGTTCCTGTTCCAAAGATTAAACCTGTTAGTACAATCGGTGCAGGAGATAGCTTTAATGCAGGAATTATTTTTAGCTTATACAAGCAACAAATCAATTTGTCGGAATTAGCTCAAATAGATATAAAAACATGGAAAGGTATTATTGAAACGGCGATTTCTTTCGGTGTGCATGCTTGCCAAAGTCTCGACAATTATATTTCCGAAGAATTTGTTGTAAAATGATTATAGTAAGCGTTTTTTTCGCCACACCTGCCTGCCGGCAAAAGGCAGGGATTACACAAATTTTCACAGATTTTTT
>JAIORT010000206.1 GCA_021107975.1 Bacteroidales bacterium
GTAATAAAATTAATTTGCAGTAAAATTGACATTGAACGAATTCATTAAAACCTTAATTTTATCCGATTATTAGGAATTATAATTATTAAATAGTGTAAATCATGGAACTTCCACGTATAAAATTAAAACCCAAAACAAGGGCTACTTTGCTCGAATGGCTTTTTATTATTGTTAGCGTTAACATCCTAATGTACGCTTATTACTTTTTCACATGGTGGGGTCTTGAGTCATACTTGCGCCCAGGTATTTTCAATGAATATCTGGATACCGGATATATTCATCTGGAAATAATCGTTCAGGGAACATTATTCGGTATAATGTTCGGACTGATCAATTTTTTAGTCGATAATACAAAACTCAGAAGAAAATCCTTTGGTGCCATAATCATTATAAAAACCTTTTTATACCTTATTGCCATGCTGCTTTCGCAAGCAATTGTATTTGCTATATATCATGTATTCAGTATCATGTCTGTTGAAATAATAGTGGGCATGCAAGAGGATGTATCCATTTCCTATATGATTTCCATGAGTGTTTATTTCATTTTTGTAGTATTGCTGATCAATTTTATTCTCCAGATCAACCGCAAGTTTGGTTATGGTGTACTGTTTTCCATGATCACCGGGAAATACCATAAACCACGAAAAGAACGCAGAATCTTTATGTTCCTTGATATGAAGGACTCCACCGGTAATGCCGAGCGTTTGGGTCATTATGATTACAGCCGGCTTATCCAAAGTTGCATCCATGATCTAACTGATCTCATTATACGGTATAAAGCCCAGGTGTATCAATATGTTGGTGATGAAGTGGTGTTAACCTGGCCCACAAATAAGGGTGTAAAGGATTCAAATTGTATCAATTTGTATTATGCGTACGAACAACGCCTCAAAGACAGACGGAATTATTATGAAAAGCACTATAATGCCATTCCTGAATTTAAAGCCGGATTGGATGAAGGAACAATTACGGTTACCGAAGTGGGTGATATAAAACGCGAAATTGCATACCACGGTAAAGTGCTGCATACTGCTGCACGATTGGAAAAAATGTGTAACAATCTTGAGAAAAATGTACTTATCACCCAAAATATAATTTCTAATCTTCCTGCTGAAGATGGATTTGACAAGGAATTTATGGGTGAGTTCCAGTTACGTGGTAAAGAACACAGCGAAAAAGTATTTGGAATAAACAGGATTGCTTAACATTTTAGATATTAAATTTGTTTAAAAAAATGACTGGCAAATTTACCAGATTAATTACAGATTTAAGGCTGATCCTTAAAATCACTCTTTCATGGATGATATTGGGCGCGATATTTACACTTTATGATTATGTAACAACTGCCGCCGGTAATTTTTATATCAGGACTGAAAATTATAATTTCCTGGCTCAATTGGCCGCTAATGTGGGAGGTGCTTTCCTCGGTGGTATTTTTGGTGCTTCATTAATAGTATTATACTCCAATCGGAAACTACGGAAAAAATCATTTATAACCTATGTGCTTCTTAACAGTTTGTTTGTATTGTCCGTTATTTTTCTAATTAATGTGATCATCAGCCAGGTAATTTGGAGTATTCGATTAGAAGTAGGTATCTTAAACAAGGAAACTTTTTTTAATTCAATGCGCTTTATATATAGTTTACAAATGTTAAGAAACATGGCGATCTGGTTTGTTGTTACCCTGGGAACTACATTCATTTTAAGAGTGAGTGAAAAATATGGTCCTGGAGTACTGGAGGATATTTTGCTTGGGAAATACCACAGTCCGGTTGAAGAAGAACGAATATTTATGTTCCTCGATATCAAATCCTCAACCACCCTTGCTGAAAATTTGGGACATAATAAATATTTTAATTTATTGAAGGATTTTTTTGCCGACATTACCGATGCCATTATTTACAGCAAAGGTGATATCTATCAGTATGTTGGCGATGAGGTGGTGGTTTCCTGGAAAATACATAATGGTTTGAAAAACAATAATTGTCTGAACTGTTTTTTTGAAGCCAGAAAGGAAATAGCTAAACAATCGTCTAAATATTTGAAGAAGTATTCCATTGTTCCTGAATTTAAAGCCGGAATACATTTGGGTGCAGCAACAGTAGGAGAAATTGGCGTACTGAAAAAGGAAATTGCCTTTTCGGGAGATGTTTTGAATACTACTTCCAGAATTCAAAACGAATGCAATAAGTATAAAACAGATTTGTTGATTTCAGAAGATCTATTGAACAAGTTGGAAATTGACAGTACCTTTGTAGTTAGGAAAATCGGAGAAATAGAGCTTAGAGGGAAACAAGCTAAAACTCGACTGTATTCTATACAGGAGAATTACAACACTTAAAATGCTCAAAAAACAAACAATCATATTGCTGATATTATTCTTATTTAATTTCACGGTTTTCTCACAGGGTAGTGACAAATATTTGCTATTCGAGCATGCCGGTTATGATTTTCCATATCAATTAGCCGAACCCGATAAATCCTGGGAACTTCCTAAAAAGCTGGTTGAAATTTCAGGTTTGAGTTATATAGACAAATACCGACTTGCCTGCATTCAGGATGAAAAAGGGAACATCTATATTTTCAATTTAAAAGCCGGGGAAGTTGAACAGAAAGTAGATTTTGGCGGTGATGGTGACTATGAAGGCATTGAAATAATTGAAAATGATGCCTGGATATTAAAAAGTAATGGAACTTTATTTAAAGTGAAAGACTATTTAAAAGATAAAGAACCCCATATTAATAAATATCCAACAGCCTTAACTGGTAAAAATGATGCAGAAGGTTTAGCCTATGATCCTGTTAACAATAATCTTCTAATTGCTTGTAAAGGACATCCGTTTTTGGATTATAAAGAAGGAAAAGAATTCAAAGCCATTTATAGTTTTGATCTTAAAACCAAACGTATTGACACAAAACCATTTTTATTGATTGAAATGGATACAATCAAATACTACAAAAACTACAATACCATGACCCGATTGGGTGTTGAACTACTTGCTTATTTCGATTCATCCAAGGGAGATGTTTCTTTTCAACCTTCAGGAATAGCTATTCATCCCATTTCAGGTAATATTTTTATTTTGGCATCGGTGGGTAATCTTTTGATAGTATTTTCCAGAGAGGGTGGGATGTTGGCCATGATAGAACTCAAATCAACTCACCATCCGAAGCCCGAAGGAATTTGTTTTAGCCCAAATGGAACACTATACATATCGAATGAAGGAGATGGTGAAGAAGGAACAATATTAAAATTTGAATTAAAGAAATATTAATTTATTGTGGATTATTATGAAAATCCGCTTACATAAAAAAATACTTACGACTTTCCTGTTGGTTTCTTTTCTGATTGGGTCAGCACAAAAAATATATTATGCCCCGGGAAATGAAAACTGGGAATTGAACATTCCTGAAGATTCTACCGAATTATTATATACTGTTTACCTACTGGGTGATATCAAATACCCGCTGCCTGACAGTGAAAATTTAAAACTGCTCAAGAATCATATTTCAAATGAAGGAAATCAAAGTGCGGTGATTTTTTTAGGTGATATCCTGTTACCGCTTGGATTACCTGATTCAGCTGATAAAAGCTTCAATGAAGCTGAACAAAATCTGAAACATATTCTAAATACACTTGATTCTTTTGATGGGAAGGTTGTTTTTTTACCCGGAAATCATGATTGGTCTCAAGGTCGGCAACAAGGTTGGGAATCAGTTAAAAATCAAGAAAAATATATTGAGCAATACCTCGACCGCGGGAATGTTTTTTTACCCGACCTTGGTTGTCCGGGTCCTGTCGAAGTTGAATTATCACAGGATATCACACTGATAATTTTTGATTCACAATGGTGGCTCCATAAAAACATAAAACCCGGATTGGATGGGGAATGTGGATTTATTGAAGAAGCTGAACTATTCATTCAAATTGAAGATGCCCTGCGCAGAAACAGGGATAAAAAAGTCATTTTTGCAGCCCATCATCC
>JAIORT010000405.1 GCA_021107975.1 Bacteroidales bacterium
TGTATCATTTTTTGCTCCGGATGTTTTCGCCCTCCCTGTGGCGGAACATTTACAACGGCGCCTTCAAGCAGTTTCAGCAACGCTTGTTGAACACCTTCACCTGAAACATCGCGGGTAATTGACGGGTTATCGCTTTTACGGGATATTTTATCTAATTCATCAATAAAAATAATTCCTTTTTCTGCGGCTGTAACATTGTAATCGGCTACCTGTAATAACCGTGATAAAATACTTTCCACATCTTCTCCAACGTAACCTGCCTCAGTAAGAACAGTGGCATCGGCAATGCAAAAGGGAACTTTAAGCATTTTAGCTATGGTTCTTGCTAATAAAGTCTTTCCTGTTCCTGTTTCTCCCACCATGATGATGTTTGCCTTTTCTATTTCTACATCATCCTTTTTTGATTTGCTTTTGGGCTGTGTTATCCTTTTATAATGATTGTAAACAGCAACTGCAAGAACAATTTTTGCTTCATCTTGTCCAATTACATATTGGTCGAGATATTTTTTTATTTCCTGCGGTTTTTGTAATTCTATTTTAGTAAAATGCTTGTGAGTCTTAGTAGTGATTTCTTCATTAATGATAGTTTGCGCCTGGGTAACGCAGTAATCACATATATGAGCATCAAGCCCGGCAATTAAAACATTTGTCTGAGTCTTTTCCCTGCCGCAAAACGAGCATCTTTCAGTTTTCTTAACCATCTTAATTACTATTTTTTGTTTCTTATCAAAATTTCATCTATCATTCCATAATCTTTAGCCTCTTGAGCAGTCATCCAGAAATCCCGGTCTCCGTCCTTCCAGATTTTCTTATAATCCTGTTGGGAATGATTGGCGATTATTTCATATAATTCTTTTTTTAGCTTTTGTATTTCCCTTGCAGTAATTTCGATATCGGATGCCTGTCCCTGTACTCCTCCCATTGGCTGGTGTATCAATATTCGTGCATGGGGTAAAGCTGTTCTTTTTTCATTTTCGCCGGCACAAAGTAAAATCGCACCCATCGAAGCTGCTACACCTGTACATATTGTTGCTACATCCGGTTTAATATACTGCATTGTATCGTAAATGCCTAAACCTGCATATACAGTTCCACCCGGCGTATTCAGATAAATCTGGATGTCCTTATTAGGATCCACCGATTCAAGGAATAGTAATTGCGCCTGGATAATATTTGCCACATAGTCATCAATAGGCACTCCAAGAAATATTATCCTGTCCATCATCAATCTTGAAAAAACATCCATTGTAGCAACGTTCAACTGGCGTTCCTCAATAATGGTCGGGGAGATATAATTGCTGCATATTGAAGAATATTTCTCTAAAGAAAGGCTGCTGATACCTCTGTGTTTAACAGCATAATTCCTGAATTCGTTATTTGTGTTCATTGTCTTGTTTTTTATGATATTCGTTTACTATTTTAATAAAATCATCGTACGATACTTCTTTTTTATTCAATTTTAGTTTTGATTTAAGAAGACTTTTAAGCTGATTATCGAATAGCTCGTCATAAATTTTATTTACTTCATCTTTATTTTTAAATACTGAATCTATTATAGGCTCAAGGTTTTTTAAATTTTCCTCATCTTCAGAATCAATCATGTAGTGTGCAGCGAGCGACTTTTTTAAATGATCCCTGATATCCTTTTCTTCAACTTTAATATTATTATCTTTTGATATCTTATTGATGATCAGTTGCTGTTTCAATGTTTTGGCGTAATGGTCATAGTCCTTCTCAACTGTTTCTTCTGTTAATTTTTCATTCGATTCAATTAACCATCTTTTCATAAAATCCTCAGGCAGGTTAATTTTCGTATCATTAAAAAAACTTCCAATAGCAGTGTGAATAAAAAAATTA
This sequence comes from Bacteroidales bacterium, assembly GCA_021107975.1. GTDB lineage: Bacteria > Bacteroidota > Bacteroidia > Bacteroidales > JAADJA01 > JAADJA01. The sequence goes on from JAIORT010000405.1 coordinate 1,858, forward strand.
TCGCTCTCGCGCTGATAATATTTATTTGCTTCTTCCCTCAATCTCTCTCTGAATTGTTTTTCGTCTTCAATGTTATCTTTCGGATAAACTTTTCGAAAAAGCTCTATATCAATCTTTGCAGGTTCAATTCGTAAAATTTCCGTAATGGTAAATTCGAAATCGGAATCCAGGTTTTCGGCTTCTTCTTTTTCTATTCCGAGCATTGAAGCGGTTTCCGTAACATTGTCAGTTGCTTTTAAAGGATTGAATCTTATTTTGTCTTCCTTTTTTTTACCGATAAATTCTTTTTTTACTTTATCATCTTTAATAAAATCCAAATGAAGTGATGTGGAATTTGTTATGCCACCATCTAACATATTTCCTTCGTCATTAAGTTGTACAATATCTCCCTTTATTACATTACCTTTTTCAATAATTTCGGCGCTTACCGGAGTTCCGTATCGTTTCCTGATGTCTTCGAGGTAATTCTCAATTTTTTCGTCCCCAACTTTTATATCATAATAATCAGCCTTTATTTTATCAGAAAGTTCAAGATCAATCTCCGGTGTAAGCCCTATATCAAAATAAAATTCAAAGTTTTCATCGTTCTCAAAATCAATTTCTTTATTTTTTTCTTTGCTTCCAATAGGATAACCTAAAATGTCAAGATCTTCTTCTTTGATATAATTATTTAACGATTCACTGACAACCTTATTAATTTCTTCGGCAACTGCTCCCTTGCCATACATTTTTTTTATCAGTCCCATAGGGATTTTCCCGGGTCTGAATCCCCGCAAAGTTGATTTTTTTTGAAAATCCTTTAATGTTTTATTTACCTGCTCCCTGTAATCTTCAGGAATTAATTCAATCTTAATTGTAGCGGTTAATTCACCTGTGCTTTCCTGTGTTATGTTCATTAATATATCTTTTTAAAATTTAGGGTGCAAATCTATATAAATATTTTTATTATATCGGAATTTGTGTTCAAGTGTTCATCATAACCTAACAGGTTTTTTCCAACCTGATAGGTTGATAACACCTTAACTACTTAACAATTTGATATTGAAAAAGGTTGCATTTTGCCGACATAACCTAACAGGTTTTTTTCAACCTGTTAGGTTTTAACACCACAAAAATAGAAAGCCCCGCCGGTTAGCGAGGCTCAATTGTGCGGATGAAGGGACTCGAACCCCCACGCCTTGCGGCACCAGATCCTAAGTCTGGCGCGTCTACCAATTCCGCCACATCCGCTTGTGGTAATAAAGGATTGCAAAATTAAATATTTTTCTTATGAATAAAGTTTTGTTACAGGATTTTCTTTTGATTAATTTTGCCGGAATAATTAAAACATAAAAATTATTATCATGAAAAGAACTATTATTTTATCAGGCATTGTATTTTTTATTCTTTCAGTTTCTGTCAGTACCGCTCAGGATGATGGTTATACAGAACAAAAAAGGGGTAGTTTTACTGAGAAAGGATATTATGTAGATGGAAAAAAAGACGGTGCATGGATAGCTGAACAAAGAAACGGATCGATCACAAAAATCGAATCGTACAAAAATGGTGTTAAACAAGGTGTATTTATTCAATTTGACAGAAAGGGACATATTTCCAAACAGGAATATTATAAGGGAGGGAAACTGAACGGCTGGGCAATTGAATATTCAAATGCGAATAGACCTAAATCTAAAATAAAATACAATAAAGGAGTAATTAACGGGCAAAAAATATTGTATTACAATAATGGAAGAATGATGGAAGAATCGCAATACAAGGAAGGTGCGAAAACTGGAGCATCAAAATGGTATGACCAGAACCAGAAATTAATAGCAATATATCAATATGAGAACGGATTGTTCAACGGCATTAATAAAAATTTTTATGCCAATGGTAACGTTCAAAAGGAAGAACATTACGAGGACAATATTCTGAACGGCGAATACAAAGAATTTTACCAAACAGGTAAATTAAAAACAACCGGCAATTATGAGTCCGGAGAAAAAGACGGGGAATGGATTGAATACGATGAACATGGTACTGTAAAGAATACAACAATATTTATTAAGGGGGTTGAGAAGAAGTAAGAAGCAAGAGCAAAATATATTCGTGTTAATTCGTGTAATTCGTGTCAAGGAACAAGAA
>JAIORT010000994.1 GCA_021107975.1 Bacteroidales bacterium
CCTATACCTTTTTTCCCTATTACCAATTTGCCAATTCAAATAATAAGTAACTTTGCATAAAATTCAAACATCATGAAACTTGTCTTTTTTAGAATACCCAAACCTAAGCAATTCAACTATCCGTCGCGATATTATGACGAAGAAAAGGAAAGGTGGGATCGAAGAAGAAAAGAATTAGGGATTACCAAAGACGGCGAAAAAACTGATTTTAAATCGCAAGTCGGTTACAACTGGAAAAGAATGAGAAAAGTTAATGCAGCCACGCAGAAAAAAGCAAATATGAGCGTATTAATTTATTTTCTCATTGCTGCCGCGTTGATATATTTTATTTTCTTTACTTAGCAAAGGTTTTCCAATGCCTGACATTATTCACCTTTTACCCGATTCAGTTGCCAACCAGATTGCTGCCGGCGAGGTAATACAACGACCTGCCTCGGCTGTGAAAGAATTACTTGAGAATTCCATTGATTCGGGCGCTGACGAAATTAAGCTAATAATTAAAAATGCCGGTAAATCTCTGATCCGTATTATTGATAACGGCTGCGGCATGTCGGAGACTGATGCCCGTATGTGTTTTGAGCGTCATGCCACATCAAAAATTAAAGAGGCAAACGACCTTTTTGCAATAATGACCTTAGGATTCCGCGGGGAAGCATTGGCTTCAATGGCTGCCATTGCACAGGTAGAGTTAAAAACAAAACGAATTGAAGATGAACTGGGAACTATCATAACCATTGAAGGCGCTAAGGTGAAAAGTCAGGAACCATGCGCCTGCACAGACGGAACCTCTATATCTGTTAAAAACCTTTTTTTTAATATTCCTGCACGAAGGAAATTCCTGAAGTCGAACACAACTGAGTTAAGGCATATTATTGAAGAATTTCAGCGGGTTGCATTAGTCAACCCTGAGATTAAATTTTCCTTTTTCAATGAAAACCGGCAGTTATTCCTTCTTAATAAATCTAATATAAAACAGAGAATTGTCGCCCTCCTGGGTTCGGCTTACAATAACAGGCTGGTTCCGGTGGAGTTGGCTTCTGAAGTTGCTTTAATAACCGGATTTATCGGCAAACCCGAATTTGCACGGAAAACCAGAGGGGAACAATATTTCTTCGTAAACGGCAGGTACATCAGGCATCCATACTTGAATCACGCGGTTGATAACGCTTTCAGGGAACTGATCCCTTCGGATACGTTTCCTACATATTTTATCTATTTTAATGTTGATCCGAAAGAGATTGATATTAATATTCATCCTACCAAAACAGAGATCAATTTCCAGAACAACCAGGTGGTTTATTCTGTCCTGAATTCTGCAATAAAGCAAGCGCTTGGAAAATTCAACATAATTCCTTCTATTGATTTTAATGTTGAACAGACGATAGATTTTATTCCACCTCCAAAGAACAAGGAAATTAAACCTCCTGTCATTAAAATAGACCCTGATTATAATCCGTTTGAAGTATCAGCCGATAAAAGCAAAGGGTTCAAAACTAAACCAACAACCGGTAATTGGGAAAAGCTATACAAAGGCGCTGAAATAAAAAAAACGGATGAACAAATTACTGCCAACTCATTCCCTGAAAAGACTCAACAGCTAATTGAACAAAAAGAAAGCGAAAAGGCAAGTGAAAATAACCTTGTTTTCCAGTTGCACAACAAATATATAATTACAAGCGTTAAATCCGGTTTGATGGTTATCGACAAGCAAAGGGCTTATGAGAGAATATTGTTCGAAGGGTTCCTCGAATCATTGAGCTCGGGGAAAGGGATTTCACAACAACAATTATTCCCGGAAACCGTCCGGTTTTCTGCCGGTGATGCGCAAATACTGAAAGAAATAATGTATGATTTGAAAGTACTGGGCTTTGATATTGATGAATTCGGCGATAATACATTTATTATTAATGGCGCTCCGGCTGATATGAACAAAGCTGCCGGCGTGGATATTTTGGAGAATATTATTGAAAATTATAAAAAAAACCTGAAAGATTTCAATATTGATAAAAAAGTTAATTTAGCAAGGTCAATGGCAATGAATATGGCAGTTAGGTATGGCAGGAAACTTCAGCAGGATGAAATAAAATCATTGATCAATCAGTTGTTTGCCTGTAAAGTTCCTGAAGTATCACCTGATGGGAAACCAATTGTAAGAATTATAACATTGGACGAACTGGAAGATAAATTTAATTAATCGTAAATCTAAAGTATGCAACAATTCAGACCAGGCGGATTCAGAATATTACCACCGGTTGTAAAAAATCTGCTTATTATAAACGCTTTGTTTTTTCTGGCAACAATAGTGGCAAGTGAAGTATTCAGGATTGATCTCACCAATATTTTAGGACTGCATTACTTTGCTGCTGAAGAATTCAGACCGTACCAGTTTATTACCTACATGTTTATGCATGGCGGCTTTATGCACATTTTATTTAACATGTTTGCCCTTTGGATGTTTGGCAATGCGCTTGAAAATTTTTGGGGCCCGAAAAAGTTTTTAATTTACTATTTTGTTACTGGGATTGGCGCGGCTATTGTTCATTATGTCGTTTTTTACTTTGAAATATCACCGGTATTAAATGCTATTAACACATATATGGACGACCCGTCGCCCGAAAAATTAAATCTGTTTCTTAATTCCGGGTATTTAAAAATCGGCTCTTACGAAATACAAGATAATTTTAATGCTTTCCGCAGTGAATACAATAATCTGATTCATTCAAACCCGACAAAAGCAATACAATTAAGCGTGGATTTTATTAATCAATATAAAATTGATTTTCTGAACCTGCCGGTGGTAGTTGGAGCATCAGGAGCCGTTTTCGGCATTTTACTTGCCTTTGGAATGATGTTTCCTAACGCCCTCATCTATGTTTATTTTGCAATACCTGTTAAAGCAAAGTATTTCGTTATGATATATGGTGCTCTTGAACTTTTCTCAGGAATATATGATACAAGCAGCAATGTTGCGCATTTCGCCCACCTCGGTGGTATGATATTTGGGTACTTCCTTATTCTGTATTGGAAAAAGCGATAACTGAATTTTTGACAGTATGAATTATTACGGCGGTCACTATCAAGCACAAAATCCTTTCGATAACCTGAAATCATTTTTCAGGAGTAAAAATATGCTGGTCAGACTTATCATCATCAATGTTGCTGTATGGCTTGGCATCATGTTTCTTGATGTTCTTTTTGATCTTTTTAATGTAAATTTTATTGAAAATGTCATTAACTGGCTGGCGGTTCCGGCTTCTGTCAGTAAATTAATCACCCGTCCGTGGACACTGATTACGTATATGTTCCTTCATTATGATTTTTGGCATATACTTTTTAACATGCTTTGGTTATTCTGGTTTGGCAGAATTTTCCTTGAATACTTAAACGAAAAACAACTCCTGACTACTTATATTGTCGGAGGACTGGCAGGCGCTTTGTTTTACATCCTCTCATTTAACATTTTCCCTAAGTTCGAGGATGCTTACCTTAATTCCGTTGCATTAGGCGCTTCTGCCTCGGTAATGGCAATTGTTGTATCCATCTCATATTATGTTCCGAATTACAGGATTAACTTATTGTTTCTCGGTCCTGTTAAAATTATCTATATTGCTATTTTTTCTGTTGTGCTGGATATAATAATGATCAGGTCAACTAATTCAGGCGGACATTTAGCACATCTCGGCGGAGCTGTCTGGGGTTTCTATTATATTTATATGCTTAGAAAAGGAAAGGATTTTAGCAGGTATTTCAATGGGTTTTCACTCAAAAAATTAATGAAGCCGTTTATGAAACCAAAAAAAACAAAATTCAAAAACGTTTACACCAATACCCAACGGATGTCGGACGAAGATTATAATTATCAAAAAAAGAAAAACCAGAAAAAGGTTGATGAGATATTAGATAAAATTTCCAAATCAGGATATGAAAGCCTGACAAAAGCGGAGAAAGAATTGTTGTTCAAGGCAAGCAATA
>JAIORT010000791.1 GCA_021107975.1 Bacteroidales bacterium
CCCAGTTTTCTCAATCGTCCGTCAATATCCTGGTAACCTCTGTCAATTTGTTCGATATTGTCGATAATGCTTGTTCCTTCTGCTGATAAAGCAGCTATCAGCAATGCAACACCAGCCCTGATATCGGGAGATGTCATCCTGACCGCTCTCAGAGAATGTTCATGATTTAAACCTATAACCGTTGCACGGTGCGGATCACACAAAATAATCCGGGCGCCCATATCAATAAGCTTATCAACGAAAAACAAACGGCTTTCAAACATTTTCTGGTGTATCAATACACTTCCCTTTGCCTGAATTGCAGTTACAAGGGCAATACTGATCAGGTCGGGTGTAAATCCGGGCCAGGGGGCATCGGCTATTGTCATAATGGAACCATCCATAAAAGTTTCCACTTCGTAAGTTTCCTGCGCAGGAATAAATAAGTCCTCGTCTTTTTTAATGATTTTTATTCCAAGCCGTTTGAAAACTTCAGGAATAATGCCCAATGCCTGATAGTTAACATTTTTGATAGTAATTTCTGACTGTGTCATGGCAGCCAAACCAATAAAACTTCCAACCTCAATCATATCGGGAAGCATTGTGTGTTCGGTTCCACTGAGGTATTGCACACCTTCAATTATTAAAAGATTAGAACCTACGCCGGAGATTTTAGCGCCCATACGGTTGAGCATATTGCATAACTGAAGCAAGTATGGTTCGCATGCAGCATTGAAAACAGTTGTTTTTCCTTTCGACAATACGGCAGCCATTATTATATTGGCAGTACCGGTAACAGAAGCTTCATCAAGGAGCATATAGCAACCTTTAAGTTCGGGAGCCTCAATTTTATAAAGCTGTTCTTTTTCATCGTAATTAAACTTAGCCCCAAGATCTTGCAAACCGGTAAAGTGTGTATCGAGCCTTCGTCGTCCTATTTTATCACCTCCGGGCTGAGGCATATATCCTTTTTTGAACCGGGATAATAGCGGACCCAGGATCATAATTGATCCGCGAAGGCTGCTTCCCTTTGCATTAAAATCATCGGTCTTCAGATATTCGAGGTTTATTTGATCTGCCTTAAAAGTATAAGAACCCTGACTGATCTTTTCCACTTTCACTCCCAGCTCCTGAAGTAATGAAATTAACCTGTTTACATCCCTGATGTCGGGTATGTTATGGATTGTTACTCTTTCAGGGGTTAATAAAGTTGCACATATTACCTGAAGGGCTTCGTTTTTAGCTCCCTGTGGAATGATTTCGCCCTGCAGCCTTTTTCCGCCGGTAATTTCGAATGACGCCATATTATTTAATGATTATACTATTTATTTTAGTGGAAATGATTAAATGCATAAATGATTAAATGTGTAAATATTATTTATTCTATCATTTTATCATTCTATCATTTTATCATTAATCCATTACCAATTAAATTCGTGATAAAACCCAATTAATTATTTTTAGATTATCATAATAAAAAGGGCGAAAATAAACTATTTTTGATTTTGTTGATTATTCCCCTTTTTATATCTGCCTGTTTCTTTCAATGCTTTACTGATGATCCACTCTAACTGCCCGTTAACACTACGGAATTCATCTGCCGCCCATTTTTCAACAGTTTTTAATATTTCCGGATCGACACGTAAAACAAATGGTTTTTTCTTTGACATTTTTTTTATTTACTCTTCTTTTCTCATCATCTTGTCAACAGCCCTTTCAAAAGCTTCACCCCTTTGAGTTCCAAACAAAACCTTTTTACTATCCTTCAAATACAATTGCATACCAATATTGCCTGAAACAGAATATGCGATTCCCCAGTTTCTTCGTTTCGTCATCCTTCCTTTGACTCTTATTCCCCAGCCGCCATATTGGATTATTGGTTTGTATTTTCTAACTTCGAAACTACCGATCATTTCTTTTTGAATATTTCTGTATCTTCTAATTACAGGAGGATAACGGTAACGGATCTCTTTTTCCCTGACTTCTACAATTAACTTCATCGTAAAAAATAACAATGTCAAGGCGATTAGTATCAATAATACAAATATACCGGTAAAGAGTAATCCTCTATCTGTCATAGGTTTATCCCCCCAGGGTATTCCAAGCACAAATTGTTGATAAAATCCAATACTAAACGAAATGATAGTTACAAGCCATATTGGCATGATAAAAAACCAATGCCAGGGCTTCATAATTTGTTGTTCTTCTTTGAAATATACTTTAGTCATAACTTATTAGTCATTGATGATTTCCCTATTGATTGAATGTATTAATTAAGCATCCATTTATCTAATGACCAATTACTGATGCAAAGTCCCCGTATTTATAACAGGCGTTGCATCTTTGTCAGAGCATAGAACTACCATCAGGTTGCTTACCATGGTTGCTTTCTTTTCTTCATCCATTTCAATAATTCCTTTTTCCGAAAGCTGATCCAAAGCCATTTCCACCATGCTCACTGCGCCTTCGACTATTTTATAGCGGGCTGCAACAATTGCTGTTGCCTGCTGTCTTCTTAACATAGCTCCGGCTATTTCAGAGGCATAAGCCAGGTAGGCAATTCTTGCTTCGATAACATGTATGCCTGCAATTGTTAATCTTTCAACCAATTCTCTCTCAAGTGCATGATTCACTTCTTCAACACCTGAACGCAGAGTAACCTCAGCCAGTTCATCATCAAAATTATCATAAGGATAATGACCTGCTAATTTACGGATAGCAGCTTCGCTCTGAATATCTACAAAATGTGAATAATCGTCCACATCAAAAGCAGCTTTGTAAGTGTTTTCCACTTTCCACACCAGCACAATGCCAATCATGATAGGATTCCCAACTTTGTCGTTTACCTTAATAGGTTCGCTTTCCAGATTGCGTGCTCGTAAAGAAATCTTTTTCCTGGTGAAGAATGGATTCACCCACCAGAAACCGTTTTTCTTGATAGTTCCTTTGTAAGAACCGAAAAGTACAAGTACACTCGATTCGTTGGGATTGACGATAACAAAACCACCTATTCCAAATAAACCAAAGACAAGGGGAACAATAAGCCAGATCATCTTCATGAAGATTAGTCCCAATACCGGGAAAACAATCAGAATAATTACAAAAAATAATGCAAGATACCCTGATACTGCTGAATAAATTTTTTCTTCTTTCATTTTTGTATATTTTTTAGTTAGTATTAATATGATATTAAATTGATATTGCAATAATACAAAATAATTATACCGTTTGTCAAGTTTTTTTACATTTATTTTTAATTTTGCCGTTTAATCCATATCTATGAAAAAGTACAAACACATTTTCTTCGATCTCGACCGTACTCTTTATGACTTTGATAAAAGCACTCATGATACGTTTCTTGAGCTTTTTAATAAATTCAATCTTTACGAAAAAGGTGTAAAACCATTCGAAAGGTTTTTCCAGACATATTCAAAGATCAATCTTGAATTATGGGATCAGTACAGAAAGGAAAAAATTGAAAAAGCTTTTCTGAATGTACACAGGTTTTACTTAACCTTAAAAAGGTTTGGTGTTGACGACAGGGATTTGGCAGCCAGGTTTGCGAATGATTACCTTGCTTTGAGTCCGTTGAAAAAATGCCTGTTTCCGGGCGTTATGAAAACATTGGAATACCTGTCGGACAAATACCGGCTCCACATTATCACCAATGGCTTTGAAGAGGTACAGACTGAAAAAATCAAGGCGAATGGTTTGAATAAATATTTTACAACAGTTACCACATCGGAAGAAGCAGGCGTAAAAAAACCTTTTAAAGAGATTTTCCTGTATGCCCTTCAAAAAGCCGATGCCAAACCCGAAGAAAGCCTGATGATAGGCGATGATATTGAAGTGGATATTTTAGGAGCCAAATCTATTGGCATGGATCAGATGTTTTTCAATAACGATGACATACCGCATAATAATGAGATTACATTTGAGGTAAAAGGAATGGAGGAAATTATTGAAGTGTTGTAGCAAATTAAAAACTCAATT
>JAIORT010000928.1 GCA_021107975.1 Bacteroidales bacterium
AAGCAACATACAATAATCAATAAACAAGTAAAAAATGAAAAAATTTGATAATTATTGAAAGGAAACCATTATTTCCAAATACAAAGAAATTAGCTCCAATAGTGCCTATTGCCCTCCAAACATACTTTCAAATTCAGATTTTGTTACTACCTTATATCCTTCAGGAACTTCAAATTCTTTATCGGATACATTCTTTTTATCTATGCTTATAGCTGTGAATTTCATTGATATATCATCTTCAACCGTAACATATTCAAGCATTACACCTTTAATATCTTTAAAAACCGGGTTATAATAATTCATTGATTCCGAACCCAATTCATCAGTATAATAAACATAATGCTCCTTTTCTTTTTCAGAGCCTTTTTCTTTAATTTTAATAATAGCTTTTTTACAGGTATAACCGGCAATTTCTTTTGTTTCATCAGTAATCTCAACGCTAACTTCCTGACTTTTTTCTATTTCCGCTTCAATTTCTTCAGGTGATATCTGTAATGCATATTTTTGTCCCATAAAGTCTATGAGGGTTATTGCATTTTTTTCTTCACTATTATAAATAATAATAGTATTTCCCATACCCATTTTCATTTCGGTGCACGACATGTGGTCCTTAATCATAACTTTCATTGTCTTTGGCATCATAGCTAATAAACCAGGATCGAGTTCACTTTCAGTATAAGTGATATTATACACTATAATTCCTTTAAACTCTTTTCCATTGGCAAAAACCTGACCGGTAACTATTATGCAGGCAATTAATAACGATAAAAAAATTTGTCCATGTTTTTTCATTGTAAAATATTTTTTGGTTAAACAATTTTCCAAAAATAATAATTTTATTGATAACATCACTTTGCCCGATTTTATTATAAAGCCAATATCAATGAATTCAACTACATCATTATAAAATATATTATCGAAAAGTTGACTTTTAAACTTAAAAAAAGTAACTTTGTATTTTTAGTCCTGAACCTTCAGGATTAAATTTAAGTATCAGGTAAAAGATAAAAGTTCAAAGTAAAAAGTTGAAGTGAAAAGAAGGTTCTAATGAAAGCAGGGATTAAAAATCTAAAATCGTAAATCTAAAATCTAAAATAGAAAGCCATGTTTAAAAGTAAGTATATTCCCGATTTAAACGATAATTACTTAGTGCATGTTGATTATGAAAGTAGAGCAATCAGCAATGCATCACAAGAAATTCTTAAACAAATCCTGGATGAAAACCCCAAGCTTAAAAACATTCTAAAAACATCCGCAGACGTAGAACATGCTAAAAAGAAACTACGGAGCTGGGTGATGGAATATTTGCAAACCCGCCCGGAAGCTCTTGATTACTATAATTGTGATATCACAGGCAGGGAATATTACGACAAGCTTATATGGAAAGATTTTGCCGCTATCAGAATACTGGATTATATTAATCACGAAGGTAAAGAATATGAAGATTTGAATTTAAGAGGCAAAGATGTTCTTAACAATCCGGTAAAGTTGCTATGGCTTGCAGTTAGAGAAGGCAACGGAGGTGCCGAACCTGCTTTTTTCAGGGACATGTTACATTTATTCAGGCAGTTTACAGGAAAGACAGAAAGGAAAATGCCATCAAAAGAACAGGTAAAAAAGTGGATGGACAGGCATCCGTCGGGTTTGGACACTGAAATTATTGAAATAAGGAAAAAGAACCGCGACAGGATAATCAGGATATTAATCGAAAAAATAGACAACGGGGATATTATACGGCACAAATATGAATTTAGACCGGGGATGACCTTCGAGCAGAAATACGAACAAATGATGGAATGGTGGAACGACAAAACCTTTCATCTGCAATTTGCGGTTAGGTCGCCCGAACTGTTAAATAAACTGCTGGGGCGCACTCTCGATGAAGAAACAATGAACATATTGTTTAACGCCCAGAATTCGGGAATACCCTTTTTTGTGAACCCGTATTATCTTTCTTTACTTAACGTTGATGTACCTGAAAAATTTGTTAATACGGATTATTGCATAAAAGACTACGTTTTTGTAAGTAAAGAGCTTGTTGACGAATTCGGTTATATTGTTGCCTGGGAAAAAGAAGATATTGTGAAACCCGGAAAACCCAATGCTGCCGGATGGATACTGCCACATCATTACAATATTCACCGCCGTTATCCCGAAGTTGCCATTTTAATACCTGATACTGTTGGCAGAGCCTGTGGCGGACTTTGTGTGTCGTGCCAGCGTATGTACGATTTCCAGAACGGTCATCTTAACTTCGACCTGGAAGAGCTTAAGCCTGTTGGTACGTGGTGGGAACGACTTCCAAAACTAATGCAGTACTTTGAGAAAGATTCCCAACTGCGCGATATTCTTATTACCGGAGGCGATGCACTGATGAGCACTGATAAATCGCTAAAACGGATGCTTGATGAGGTTTACCGGATGGCAGAAAATAAACGTGAGAATAATAAGCTGAAAAAAGATGGGGAAAAATATGCAGAAATGCTGAGAATAAGACTGGGAACACGTTTACCGATTTATCTCCCGATGCGAATTACAGATAACCTTGTCAGCATTCTTGCCAAATTTAAAGAAAAAGCATCTAAAGTCGGATTTAAGCAATTTATTATTCAAACCCACTTTGAAACTGCTATGGAGGTTACACCCGAAGCGGCTGAAGGTGTGAGGAAACTTATCTCCGCCGGATGGACGGTAACTAACCAGTTAGTATTTACGGCTGCCGCTTCGCGAAGAGGACATACGGCAAAACTGCGAAAAGCACTGAATGACATTGGCGTTTTAACATATTATACATTCATAGTGAAAGGCTACAAAGAAAACTCGCATACTTTTGCTAATAATGCAAGAGCCGTTCAGGAACAGATAGAGGAAAAGGTGATAGGCGAAATCCCTCGTGATAAATTCGACACCATTAAAAAATTTCCTCTTGAAGCTGAAAATATGATAGCAAATATTAACAGCCTGAGAAAAGAATGTAACATCCCCTTCCTTGCCACCGACAGGAATGTGCTGAACCTCCCCGGTGTAGGAAAAAGCCTTACATACTGTACCATAGGAATAACTCACGACGGAAGACGTATTCTTGAGTTCGACCATGACCGCACCAGAAATCATAGCCCCATAATCCATAAAATGGGCAAGGTTATAATCATTGAATCCAAATCGGTTAGCGATTACATTGATCAATTAGAAAAAATGGGCGAAAACATTGAAGAATATGAAAATGTGTGGGGTTATTCAATAGGTGAAACCGAAGAGAGAATGCCCGTATATGAATATCACGATTACGATTTTAAGATAACTGACGAATTTACCAATTTGGAGATATAGGAGCTTTGTTAACTTAATAGATAAACTTGAAAATTTGAGACCACTCCGAAAAGTCGCTTTTTCGCCACTAAAGCACTAAAACACAAAATCCCACTAAAGTTATTGGCTAATATATATTATTTTGTGAAATATAGTGACTTGGTGTTTTTGTGGCATTTAGATATTTTTAATTTTCGGAGTGAACTCAAATATAAAACTTCTTTTAAAAAAATTAATCTATTTGAAGAATCATTTCCATTCATTCTTATCTTTGCCTGTTAAAACATTAAATTATCGTGAATTCCAAATTTTTAATCAGAAAGACATTTTCATTTCTCAGCCTTATTTTTTTATTCCCCTCCTGCCACGTCGCACGCTACTTCTGGTGGAACTTTGCCGATATTAACGATTATAAAAAATTCCCGTATCTTGAGATTCATAAAGGCGGGCAAACTTATGACTTTTCTAAAGCACAGGACAACTTTGAATTTTTTATCCCCGATAAGTATAATCCCGATAAGAAACGGATAGATTTTGATTCTTTTTTAGAAAAACATAAAACAGTTGCTTTCCTTATTATCCGCAACGACAGCATAATTTACGAGAATTACTTTGCAGGATATTCCGACACATCCCTCCTACCCTGCTTTTCGGTGG
>JAIORT010000279.1 GCA_021107975.1 Bacteroidales bacterium
GAAGAAAGGATAATTATGGATTTGGATGGAGGATAAAGGAAGATGCCGATAGTACCGCTTTTCATTTTGGCTGGTGGAAAGGATTCCGCTCATTTTATATCAGGGATATGAAAACAAACAGAGTATTGATTGCACTTACTAATACCCACAATGGATTTTCATCAAAAATATTATGGGATATTATTGAAAAGGAAACCAGCCCGGACGAATTGCTGGCAATTTTCAGGAAGCTGAATTAATTTGCTATCTCTTTATTTGTTTATTACAAGCTTAAACCCAATCCCATGAACATTCAATAATTCGATATTCGGATCAGCCTTTAAATATTTTCTGAGTTTTGTAATATAAACATCCATACTCCTGGCATTGAAATAGCTATCGTCGAGCCAGATCTTTTTCAGTGCAATGCTTCTGTCTAAAACTTCATTAATATTTTCACATAACATTTTTAATAACCCGGACTCTTTGGAAGTTAGTTTCTGTTCTGAGTCAACTGTTTTTAAGATTTGCCTGTTGTAATCGAAAGTGAATTTACCAATTTCAAAAATATTACTTTCTATTTCGCTGGTTTTACCTTCTGCGGTTCTTCTTAAAATGGCACGCATTCGCATCAGCAGTTCTTCCATACTGAAAGGTTTGGTAATGTAATCATCCGCACCAATTTCAAAACCTTTAAGTTTGTCTTCCTGCATTGACTTGGCTGTAAGAAAGAGGATCGGTACTTTTTTATCAATCATCCTGATTTCTTTTGCCAAAGTAAAACCATCCTTTATGGGCATCATCACATCTATAATACAAAAATCAAATTTGCCTTTGTTAAAATTGTCGTAAGCCTCTTGTCCGTTAATAGTAAGTGTGGTTGGAAACCCCTTTGCTTCAAGATAGGAAGTTAAAATCGTCCCCAGGTTTTTATCGTCTTCGGCTAAAAGCACTTTAATTTTTTTTCTGCCCATGGTTGATTATTAGTTTTAAATAACTTATAATATAACGGTTTGGATACATATAGAGAGAGGAGTTTCAAAGCGCTGGTCTTTAAGCTTATTACAAAATTTATTTTTTTAGAGCGTTCAATTCTTTCAGTAAAATTAATATCTGTAAAATCTTCTAATTTATACTCCTTCTACTCACTTATTGCCTCCCCCTTTTTTATTGTTAAACACTTTTACGGTATGGTCTTGAAGTAAAATTTTCATTTGTTGTATGGCTATTTGGTTTAGTTTCTTCAATCGTGTGTTTTGTTCGTAGCCTTCATTAATAAAAACAGCATTTAGGTTTTCCAAATTTGCCAAACATACTAATTGTGATACATTGGCATAATCGCGTATATTTCCTTTTTCAATGTGGTTTTCATCTCGCCACTGCTTGGCTGTTTTTCCAAAGAGAGCCATATTCAACACATCGGCTTCGGAGGCATAAACAAAACTTATTTGCTTTTTACTCAAATTTTTTGGTATCAGGTTTTCTTTAATGGCATCGGTATGAATACGGTAGTTAATTTTAGTAAGGTTGCGTCTAATATCCCAACCCAATTGTTTCTGTTCTTCTTCTTTTAGTCGTTGGAATTCTTTAATTAAATAGAGCTTAAATTCAGCAGAAATCCAAGAGGCAAATTCGAAAGCAATATCTTTGTGGGCATAAGTTCCACCATAACGACCAGCCTTAGAAATAATACCAATAGCATTAGTAGAGTTTATCCAATTTTTGCTTGAAAGAATAAAACCATTTGAGCCAGACTCGTTTCTAATGTTACGGAATTCCGTAACATTAAAATCAGGATTGTGCATTTTTTCCCACAATCCTATAAATTCAATAGAATATCGGTTACTTAACCAATGAGAAATTACTAATCCGGTAGCTTCTGGATTTTTATATTTAGCAATATCGGTTATAGATATATAATCTTCTTTGTTAGATTTTACAATCGTTATCTCACTTCCTTTTATTTCTATTTTTTTATTTTTTTTACTCATAGTATCATTTCTTATATAAACTGTTGGTTCTTTGACAAGTTTGGCATAAAATCCCTGACTTTGATGGAATTACAATTTACCATACTAATACCTATCTCCTAACTCTTTTCCACCGGTAAATATATAATAAATTTCGTTCCCTTGTTTAATTCGCTTTCCAGACTGATTTTACCGCCATGTTGTTCAACGATGGCTTTAACATAACTCAGTCCCAGCCCGAAACCTTTAACATTATGAATGTTTCCGGTTGGTATTCGATAAAGCTTTTCAAAAATTTTCTTTTGGTTGCCTTTGCTGATACCGGTTCCATTGTCTTTAACAGAAATAATGATTCCGCTGTAAGAATTTTCGGTTGTGATAACGATTTCAGGCGTAACAGGTGTGTATTTATTAGCGTTATCAAGCAGGTTAAATATCACATTGGTAAAATGTATCCTGTCAGCCTCGATAATAAAAGATTCGGCATTGAAATTTGTAATGATCTTACCGCCCTTTTTCTCAACCTGAAGTTGAATATTATTGATGGCTTCTGAAATGATTTCATGAACATCAACTTTTTCTTTTTTAAGGATAATTTGCCCTTTTTCAAGATAAGCCGATTGTAATATCCTTTCAGCCATGCTTCCCAGCCGCCTGTTTTCTTCGTTAATTACATTTATATAATTGTTGTAAACGGCTTCGGATTTAATTATGTCTTTATCACCCAAAGCCTCACATGCTAATGATATTGTTGAAACAGGAGTTTTAAATTCATGTGTCATATTATTAATAAAATCGTTCTTCATCTCCGAAATCTTTTTTTGTTTTAAAATAGTAATTATTGTGTAAGCAAATGAAAGAATGATTACAATAATGAATATGATTGAAATAGACAGTGTGCCCCAGAGTTGTGTTATTAAAAATCTTTTTTCATAAGGAAAGTAAACTATCAGATAATCAGGATTATTAAACATATCGCTTGGGAATAAAGCAAACGCAAATCCCTTGTTCAGTAACTCTTTAGGATATTTGCCCGTTTTTTGAACCGGCATAATATTTCGCGTTGGGCTGAATATCCCAAATTCATAATCAGTATTGATTCCTTTGCAATTTAATTCATTGTTAATTAATGAATCAAGCATTGTGGTATTAATCCTGTTTTCAATGGGAGTATTTCTGAAATTGTTCATCATGCTTTCGAGTACTTCCTGTGCCAGAGATGATTTTTGAAGAAATCTGTTAAAATCCGACTGATTGGAAAATGCGGAATTATCCTGTGAAAAATAATGGTTTATTGAGTCCATTGACTGCAGCAGGTTTTGTTTTAGCTGCATATTGTTCATCCTGTTTTTAAACTGATCGGCTGCCTCTATTCGTTCCAGCTTATAAACTACGGTTGAAAGAGCCTCGTTAACACTTCTGATAAAATTGGTTTCTTTTACCGTAATAGCATTTTTAATCCAATACGATTGGATAACCATAAGACCGATTAAGGCGATGGGCATAATAACGATAATGAATATGAATGCTTTACGGTTCATAATTACAAAGATACTTTTTGCCTGGCGAGTTTTATTAATTTTAACTTTTCTTAACTATTTATTATGATTCTTAATTCCAAAATACGTAAAATTGTAGGGTCAAAAAAACGGTACTACTACGAATTTGATGGAACTAACATGAAAAAGATACTTATAAAAATGAATTTAAGTAAAGAATTGCCACAGTTTCACAGATTTTTAAATCTGTGAAACTGTGGCTTCATTTTTTAAATTTTAAATATTAATATTTTATACTTTTTTTACAAAATTTTTATCTTCCACTATCCTGAAACTTCGGGAGTGGTAGAACCAAAAATCTATATAATTATGATTCCTAATATTATTTTTATTGCATTCTTATTAGCCGCAATTATTTTATTTTACAAGAATGTAAGCGTTATTTCAAGAAACATTAAAATAGGAAAAGATATTGATTTATCTGATAATAAAATAAAACGGTGGAAATTAATGT
>JAIORT010000675.1 GCA_021107975.1 Bacteroidales bacterium
AAAGAGCCGAGCAACTTAATGTAATGGATTTTGAATATTTAACGCAAAGAACCACACCTGCTTAGTCTTCCCTCTCTATGGGAAAACAAAGTGGTTATTACTCCTGACATCTGTTGATACAATCAATAATTTCGGAAAGGATTTGGCTTTTAAGTGAATAAAGAATTTTCTTCCCTTCTCTTTTAGAAACCAGAACACCTTTAGTTTTAAGAATATTAAGATGGTGCGAAGCAGAAGCCTGCTCTATATCTAAGGCAGTGTAAATTTCAGTTACGCTGAGTTTATTATGCTCATCTAAAAGGCTAATGATAGCAATTCTCATTGGGTGTGCAATAGCTCTCAGCCTGCTTGCAGCCATCTCTAATTTGTTAATATCAAGAACTAGTTTTTTCATAATATAGTAATTTTTATTTGATGCAAAGATAAAAAAATATTACAAACAAATAAATATGTAAATATTTGGAATTAAGATTTATTATTTAATGTCCAAAAAGTGAAGTGAACTTAAATTTTATACCATCAAACAAACCCTTGTCGCTGAGTTTCAATTCAGGGATCACAAGCAAAGCCATGAATGAAAGTGTCATGTAAGGTGCATTCAAACCGGAACCTAATTGCTTAGCTGCCCGGTCCATTTGAGCATATTTATCTGCAATCAAATATCCGTCTTTATTCGACATGATGCCTGCAACCGGAAGCGGAAGCACCATTTCCCTGTTATTATCTGCCAGAGAAATTCCTCCTTTTGTTTCTACGAGCAGGTTAATTGCCTTAACTATATCTGCATCATTTGTACCGATGGCAATAATGTTATGGCTGTCGTGCGCTATTGCCGAAGCGATAGCACCTCTTTTAAATCCGAAGTTATTTGCAAAGCCAACCGCAGGTTTGGCTTTCTGATACCTGTTTAAAACTACAATTTTAAGAATATCGTTTTCAACATCACTTACTGCCAGCCCGTTTTCAACCTTTGCCTTCATAATCAGTTTTTTAGTGATCAGCTGCCCATCTACTGCTTTCTGGACTTTGATGTATTCACCACCGGCTTTTACAGCTATATCTTTTTCGTTGACAGGTTCGGCATTAAAATTATTCGGAGTTGCTTCTTTTATTGACTTCAACAGGCTTGTCCCGTTTTCCGCAACCTTTTCGCCATTAATATAAGTTGCTATTATATTAAAATCTTTTAAATTGTCAGCGATAATAAAATCCGCAAGGTCTCCCGTCTGAAGCAAACCGACGTCAAGCTTATAATGCACTACGGGATTATAAGTACAAGCCTTTAGTAATTTTATAGGATCGTATCCCTTATCTATTGCCCGTTTTACAACAAGATTGATGTGTCCTTCTTTCAAATCATTCGGATGTTTATCATCTGAGCAAAACATGATCCTGTCAGGATATTTTTTGAATAAGGGAATGAGCGTTTCAAAATTCTTCGCAGCGCTGCCTTCCCTTATCTGTACTATCATTCCATATCTGATTTTATCAAGCGCCTCTTCAATTGTAAAGCATTCATGGTCGGTCGAAATCCCAGCATTTATATACTTTTGAGCATCCTTTCCCCTCAATCCGGGAGCATGTCCGTCAATTGGCTTTCCGTATTTTTTTGCGATTTCTAATTTTGCCATTACTTCCTTATCTTTAGAAAGCACTCCCGGAAAATTCATCATTTCCGACAAATATTTTATCTCATTCATTTGAAGGAGGGTTTCCACTTCTTCCGCACCGAGCGAAGCTCCCGCAGTTTCAAAAGGAGTTGCCGGCACGCACGACGAGGCACCAAAATAAAATTTAAAAGGAACTTTGTTGCCATTTTCTATCATGAATCTAACACCATCAATCCCCAGTATATTTGCAATCTCATGCGGATCGGAAACAGTAGCTACGGTTCCATGTACTACTGCCAGCCGGGCAAATTCCGATGGGATCAGCATTGAGCTTTCGACGTGGATATGGGCATCAATCAAACCAGGGATAATGTACCGGTCTTCAGCTACTTCTTCCTCTTTTACCGAAATAATCTTTCCATTACAGACTTCAATAGTTCCCTTGAAAATGCGTTCATATACAACGTCAACAATATTTCCTGATATTGAGAATTTTGATTTCATAGATAAAAAATTTAAAAATAGTTAGAACACAAAAATATATCTATTTTATTGTTTATCAAAAAAACTTATACTTTTGGAACATAAAAATTTTGTTATGTCCAGAAGCGAACATAATTTGTATTTATCTGAACACCTTTTTATTTGTTTATTTTCATGGTTGCTTGTGATAATTTAGCTATCAATGGTTTATGAGCATGGCATATTTTTAGATAAATCAGAGTGTTTAATTTAATTCCAAAAAAATGGCAACAATAATTAAAGTTCAATCTCTTAATCCAATCTGTGAACAATTCAACATCAGGCAATCAAAGGCTTTGGCAGGTGTATTTGTTTTGTTATTGTTTATTTTTATTTCTTTAAAAATCCAGGCTCAGGAAACAAGGGTTTGGTCACTTGAAGATTGTATCAATTATGCATTAGAGTATAATATCGACATTAAAAAGCAATCGCTGAATATTGATTACCAGGGAGAAATCTTGCTTCAAAGCAAATTAGGCATGTTACCCAATTTAAACGGATATGCATCTCATGGTTATAACTGGGGGCAAACTATTGACCCGTTTACCAACCAGTTTGCGACCGACCGTGTCAGATCGAATAACCTTCACATTTCAGCAGATGTAAATCTCTTCAATGGTCTTCAGCAATTAAATACTATTAAAAGGAATATGCTAAACCTTAAGGCGGCGCAATATGATGTAAATTCATATAAAGACGAAATCGCGATAAGTGTTGCCACAGTATATTTGCAAACCTTATTTTACATCGAGTATGTTGAAATAGGCAAAAATCAGCTTCAAATTACCAACCAGCAGGTAGAGCGAACCGGTAAACTGGTCGCGGCAGGCACATTAGCAAGGGGCGACCTTTTAACAATAGAAGCACAGCAGGCTTCAGAAGAATTATCGCTGGTTGAATCAGAAAATAATCTTACACTTTCCTATTTAACATTATCTCAATTGCTCGAATTATCTACACCCAAAGGTTTTGTAATTGAGAAGCCGGAACTTGGTTTAATTGATGATCCGGAGAAATTGCTCGACCCGGAACAGATTTTTGCTTTTGCTGTTGAAATCCGTCCGGAAATTAAAAGCGCTCAAATAAAAGTCGAAAGTTCTGAAAAGTATTTAAATATTGCCAGGGGTTCTCTTTATCCTCGTTTATCATTCAATGGTTCATGGGGTTCCGGTTATTCGGGAGCTAATAAAGACACATCTTATAATACAAAACCCTTTGGCGATCAGCTTTCTGATAATAATAACAGAACAATAGGGTTAAATTTGAATATCCCTATTTTTAACGGATGGAGAAGCAGGTCGTCTATAGCCCAGGCAAAAATCGGGATTGCCGATGCAAATTTAGACTTGCAGTTACAAAAAAATACATTATACAAAGTTATCCAGCAGGCATATAACGATGCAGAGGCTGCTCTGAATAAACATAAAGCGGCTCTAAAAAAAGTAAATGCCACACAGGAGGCTTTCAAATATGCCGAGCAAAAGTTCAATGTTGGTTTGATAAATTCAGTTGAATATAATGATGCTAAAAAAGAGCACAACAATGCTCTCTCCGAACTGATACAAGCCAAGTATGACTATGTTTTCAGAATAACAGTAATTGATTTCTATTTGGGTAAACCGTTAACTTTGAAAAGGTAAAATAAAAGGATCAGTCTGAGGCTAAGGCTAAGGATTAAGAAGATGAATCGTTATTTATTTATTTGATTTTTGTGACTTCATGGATAGACACTAAATAATTTTAGTAATTTTACATCGAAAAGTAAAGAATCAGGAGGTATATATGAGCATTTCAAAAAAAAGGAAAAAAATATTCATC
>JAIORT010000224.1 GCA_021107975.1 Bacteroidales bacterium
AAGCTAATTTTACCAAAATTTTTCAAGCCATGCGAATACCATTCACTGAATATTTGAAAGACAACCTGGTTCTTTTCGACGGGGCAATAGGAACCGAGCTATACAATAAAGGCATTTTTATCAACAGTTGTTACGATGAGTTGAATCTTACACGTCCTCAACTAATCAAAGAAATTCATCAGTCTTATGTAGAGGCAGGAGCGGATGTAATAGAAACCAATACTTTTGGGGCAAACAGGCTAAAACTTCAAAAACACGGACTTGAAGACAAAATTTACGATATAAACCTTGAAGGCGCTAAAATAGCCCGGGAAGTTGCAGGTGATGAAATTTATGTTGCCGGTTCTATCGGTCCTCTGAATGAAAGGCTTGAGCCTTGGGGTTCATTGGCAGAAAAAGAAGCCCGTAAAATTTTTATCGAGCAGGCAAAAGCTCTGATTGCCGGCGGTGTTGACCTGATAATCCTCGAAACCTTTTCCGATTTGCATTTAATTCAGCAGGCTATTCTTGCTATTAAAAAAAAATTTAATATTCCGGTTATCGCACAAATGACCATTGGCAACGATGGTAACTCATTATTTGGAACTCCACCTGAATTGTTTGCAGCGAGGATGACTCAATGGGGGGCTGACGTGGTAGGTATTAATTGTAGTGTGGGACCAAAACTCATGCTCGATGCCTTAGAAAAAATGAACAAAGCAACTAAAATTCCTATAAGTATTATGCCCAACGCCGGAACACCCACAGATGTTGACGGAAGGAATATCTATCTTGCTACGGCAGAATATTTCGCTGAATATACCAAACGATTTATCCATACGGGAGCAAGGATTGTCGGCGGCTGTTGCGGAACCAATCCCTCCTTTATCAAAGAAATGAGGAAAACAATCAGGGCGATTCAGCCCCGAAAGATCATTCGTAAACATGTTGAGGTAAAAACAGAAAAGAAACTTGTTCAAGCTATTCCTACCTGTGAAAAATCAAAATTTGCTAAAAAAATCTGTAACAAGGAATTTGTTACATCAGTTGAAATAGTTCCACCACGCGGGGCAGATGCAACCAAAGCTGTTGAACAGGCAAAAATATTAAAAGGAGCCGGTGTTGACGCAATAAATATTCCTGACGGACCCAGGGCGTTATCACGCATGGGCGCCAGCTATCTTTCGTTAATGATCCGGCAACAGGCAGATATTGAAGCGATCCTTCATTTTGCCTGCCGCGACAGGAATCTTCTGGGAATGATAGGCGATCTACTGGGCGCTTATGCTGCTGGTATTAATAATATCCTTCTCATTACAGGAGATCCTCCTAAAATGGGCACCTACCCCGATGCAACGGCTGTTTTTGACGTGGACTCAATAGGACTGACAAACGTTGTGAATTGCCTGAATTCAGGTTATGACCTGGGGGGAAATCCTATTGAAAAGCCAACAGGATTTTTAATTGGTGTGGGTGTAAATCCGGGAGCTATTGATTTGGATTACGAAATCCGGAGATTTGAATGGAAAGTTAAAGCAGGTGCTGAGTTCGCCATAACACAACCGGTGTTTGACAGCGAGCTTTTTTATCATTTCATCAAACGGATTGAACATGTCAGGATACCGGTTATTGCCGGAATATGGCCATTAGTAAGTGTAAGGAATGCCGAATTTATGAATAATGAAGTACCAGGCGCTTCGGTACCTGATCATATCATGAAAAGAATGTATGCAACAAAATCAAAAGATGAGGCTCGCGAACTTGGACTGGAAATAGCCCGTGGAACAATCAGGGAATTAAAAGCGGATATAGCGGGAGTTCAGGTTTCTATGCCTTTCGGAAATATAAAATACCCCCTCGAGATACTCAAGGAGGTATTAAAAGAATTATGAAAAAGAAGTAAAAATTTATAAAAGTAAATTTCTACATATATATATTGGATATGTCAATACTTTCTAAATATAAATCCAGAATTTCATCTGAATTTAATGCAAGTATTTGATCAATCTCGTCCGATCCTGGCAAATAATACACCTCTACAAAAAATCCATAAACACAATAAAGTTGAATACTATAAATGCCGTAGTTTCTTTCTGCTACATGCTGACCGTTGTTCAAAAGAACGTAACTTTTTAAATCCTCGGTCAAATTCTGAAAGTCTAATGAAGTAATCACCTTGTTTTGATTTTAAGTTAATAATTTAATTAATTAGAAAAATTCCGATAATTGCTAATACTAAACCGATTAACTGAATGTAAAAAAGACTTTTTGCAAAACTCTCTTTTGATTCATCGAGTTTGTTATTGGCTACTTGTTCATTGTTTGGATTCATTTTACTTACCTTTTTGATTTGTTTATTTTACCTTGTCGGAAATAGTGTATTAAAAAGCATACCAAAATTCATATCTTTAACTGTTTCAGTAACTTATTAAAGAGAATGGAATATTTCGGTATTATTCTATTATCCGAAAACAATAAAGATTTTCATTTTCGTAGATGAAAGATTAATAGAGAAGATAGTTTAAAATGGGAAAAGAGTTTTAAAATGGTTCTAAGGTTTCATTGTTAGCCCGATTAATTCATAAGTTTTTCGTAATAGATAAATTTATGAATTATTCAGGTTAGAAGTTAAAAGAAAAATATTACTTTAGTCTCCCCTGAATTCATTTGAATTTTGAACAAACTTTTATGACACAAAACATCCCATTAGCTGAACTGCTTCGTCCGAAAACACTTGATGAATACATCGGGCAGGAACACATTGCAGGCAAAAATGCAATTTTAAGGCAGGCTATTGAATCAGGCAATATACCATCTATGATTTTTTGGGGACCTCCGGGTGTTGGAAAGACAACACTGGCTTTTATAATTTCTCAACAATTAAGCCGCCCTTTTGTAACTTTAAGCGCTGTGAGTTCAGGGGTGAAAGATGTGAGAAAGGTGATAGCAGATGCAAAGGAAAGCGCCAGAGGTGCCATTCTTTTTATTGATGAGATTCACCGGTTCAACAAATCACAGCAGGATTCACTCCTCGGAGCAGTTGAGAAAGGAATCATTACTCTTATCGGCGCTACTACCGAAAATCCTTCATTTGAAGTGATCTCCCCTCTCCTATCGCGCTGCCAGGTTTATATTCTAAAAGACTTAAAGAAAGAACATCTGCTCGAATTGCTCAAAAGAGGTAAAATAAAAATTGAGACAGATAAAGCCATAAAGATCATCATAAAAGAAAACGAAGCCTTGTTAAGGATTTCGGGCGGTGATGCGAGAAAATTACTGAATGCCCTTGAATTGGTTGTTAATGCCGAGATTAATAAAAATAAAGAAATTACTGTTACCAATGAAAAGGTTCAGAAGGTTATTCAAAAAAACCTTGCCATATATGATAAATCGGGCGAAATGCACTACGACATTATTTCCGCTTTTATTAAATCAATGAGAGGCAGCGATCCGAATGCAGCAGTATATTGGCTTGCACGTATGGTGGAGGCTGGCGAAGACCCGAAATTCATTGCGCGCAGGATGGTTATTCTCGCTTCGGAAGATATCGGTAATGCCAATCCAACAGCATTGGTGCTGGCACAAAACTGTTTCGATGCCGTAAATATGATCGGGTATCCCGAATGCCGGATTATATTATCTCAAACGGCTATTTACCTCGCTTCATCTCCTAAAAGCAATGCGTCGTACATGGCAATACAAAAGGCTCAGCAAATGGTGAACAAAGCCGGTGATTTATCTGTTCCTCTGCATATAAGAAATGCCCCGACTAACTTGATGAAGGAAATAGGATATGGAAAGGGGTATAAATATGCTCATGACTTTAAGGACAATTTCACCGATCTTGAGTTTTTGCCGGATAAAATTAAAGGTACAAAATTTTATAATCCGGGAAATAACCCCAGGGAAAATGAACTCAG
The DNA here is from genome assembly GCA_021107975.1 of Bacteroidales bacterium. Classification (GTDB taxonomy): domain Bacteria; phylum Bacteroidota; class Bacteroidia; order Bacteroidales; family JAADJA01; genus JAADJA01. The sequence goes on from JAIORT010000224.1 coordinate 3,900, forward strand.
GGCACGGTTAAAAAAGTTTTGGAAAAATAAATATGGGTATTGATGGTTT
>JAIORT010000701.1 GCA_021107975.1 Bacteroidales bacterium
CGAACCTAATATTACCAGGATTTATAATCCTTATTTATTATTAAGAAAAAGGGATTACAAATCCCTGGTTATCAACTTTCGGATTAGAAATATAAATCCGAAAGAGCAGAGATATCCGGGTCTATGGTTATGTCGTTACTGATTTAAAATTTTGGAATAAATAAATCGTGATTTATTAAAATTTTATACCGACAAGGAAATTTAAAGTGTGAACTCTTGCTGCGTGAACCTCATAATAAATCCTCGGTTCACAAATTGACTTTGAAAATAACAAGTAACCATTTGCATATTCATACTTAATCTCAAAACTGGTTTCTATCTTGTTAATTAAGCGATAATTAAGACCCACCGCTAATAATATTCCCGATCCATTATTTCGTACCTGCTTATAAATACTATATGAAACATCATATTTCTGGAAAAAAAAATTATTTAGCGTCTCAACATTATCCAAAAGATTATGACCAACAATAAATCCGAAACTTAAATAGGGTGAAACATTTTTATTTAATACTGTATATTGTAACCATATAGGCACATTAATATTTTCCAATTCAATTTTAAATGATTTTGAAGAATAATATGGATGATATTCTCCTTCGAAATAGAATTTAGTAAAGTGTAACCCTGTGTTGATAGAGATTTTCTTTGAAATATATGGGAATAACAATTGTAATCTAAATCTTCCTGAATAATTATTATAAGTATTAACCGAATTGTTTTTTATAAAGGGTGAATTTTTTTCATCAAATGAAAGTTTAGAGGAGAAATAACCTAATTGAACACCCGGTTTAATCCGTATCCATTTTTTTCTTTTAATTTTAGAATTAATCTTTGATACAAAAATTAAATTTTCTGGCTCAACTTCAAGATTATAATTGTGAATTAGTTTAATAAGATCACTTCGGACTAATCGTGTGTTAGGGATTGCTGACAGGCTTTTTTCTGATTCCTTTAAATATACAAAAAGTATTCCCTTGTATTCCTGATATTTATAAAAACCACCTTCTTTTTGCACCTTTATCGTTTTTAATTCTTTAACCGTATCATTCTTTTCGACATAATAATGTCCTTTTTCACTTTTTTCAGTATATAAATAGAGGCTTACTCTTCCTCTTACTAAACATTCAGCAAATCCTAAAACTTCTCTATTTTGATTACCCGGTAGTTGTATCGAAACAAAATATTTTGAATTTAAAAAACCATATGAGTTGATCTCTCCGGGTAAAAATTTTTCAGGCGGTACTGAATCAGAGTGTTTGAACAAACAAAATTGTGAATTTTTTTTATTGCCTAAATAATTTACAAAACCCTTAATTGTATCTCCATCAATATTAATAATAAAGCCTTTTAGGTAATTATCCTGGGCAACTATTTGTAAAAAAGAAAATGTCAGGATGAAAGAAATTATACTTTTTTTCATAATATGCAACTTAGATTCTGAATTCATAAAATCAATTCGAATAATGTATAAAAAAAAAATCAGTTCGAGTTATATATTCCCCCGGAACCGGAGATAGTAGCATTAATTTGAGGATTTCCTATATAATACACATTACCGCTGCCGGATATTATAACATTTAATAAATTCTCAACCTGTACCTCGCTGTTGCCTGAGCCGCTAATGGTTATACAAGTGTTGTAGGTTTCCAGATTAAAAGACTTTACGTTTCCCGAACCACTGATGTGTATATGATGTTCAAAAGCGCTTCCTGTCAGGTATATCTGACCCGATCCTGATATTTCACTTTCAAGTAAATACGCAATAGTATGAAAGTAGATATTACCCGAACCGCTGATAGTCAAAAAAACATTTGTTGAGTCGGAATATATGTCAGTGCTTTCAACATTACCGGAACCACTGATAAGAATATTATTGATAACAGGGGATGTGATGTATATTTTTACGCCTACATGATTCGTAACGGGATTATAATAACCAATTTCCCAGATTCCACATAAAACATATTTTTCGATATTGTTAATAATGTTTTGCTGGGCTTCTATCCTCACTTGCTGGCTGTCGCCCTGAGTTAAAACTATATCAGCATCAATACTGAGTGCAATTCCTTCTATCGGTAGCAAATCAAATGATTGAGAAACAACCGGACCTTGTCCTTTTATTCTGTCATCGTCCTTACTGCAACCATAAATAATAAACCCTAAAACAATAAATGTCAAAGAAATGATTGGTTTAGCTCTTTTCATTTTATTCAGTTTTAATTTCCTTTAATAACGACAAAAAAAAATTAATAAGGTTGCAGGAATTTTATATATCGTGATTTATAACTACTCAACCCGCAATGCAAAAAGCACAAAAATTGAAATTAATTCTTTCTGATTTTTATACAATACACCTTTATGCACAAATCAAAATTCAATGTTTTCCATTCGCTTGCAGGTCCGCATTCGTACCAGGTATTTTGCCATTTTTCGTAATTCGGATTAACCCAGCATTTTCCTGATGTAACGTGAGGCTCGGAATAACCGTCAATAAATGTTTCGATAGGCAAAGGCAAAGTGTCATTAGGTGTGATGTATCTCATCATGATAAAAAAATCCTTTCCCTTTGCAACTTGTACCGGAACATCCAAATCAAGTGTATAATAACCTGCATATTTGCAGTGATACTCATTAATTTCCGACAGTTTACCAGATAAAGCTTTTGAAGAGTCGTTGAACTCTTTGTAAATTTCAGCGTAAATCTTTGTGTTTGGAAAATTAACGAATGTACCCGTTTTTGTTATTTCCAGATCGCTCTCTGCCGTATATTTTACCAGTCCGTAACATATTGTATCACGAAATCCATAAGAGTAAAACGAACCTAATGTGTCGTAATAATATATTTTTGAATTTGGTTCATAAGGAATCCATTTATTCCAGATGGCATTATAATTCAAGATATTTTCATCTTCATAAGAAATATAAAAAAACCCTTTCTCTCCGAATTTTTCTCCCAGGCTGTTCTGTGCTATCCAGGCTCCTCTCCTACCCTGTGTTATCAGCGTATCATTCCAACCTACTAAATTAACTGCATGGTTTATCTTTTCAACATCAGTATAGTATGTGTTATTAATAGTATCCAGAATTTCTTTTTTGTAATACATCATTGAATAAACCGCACCGTAATCCATAATGGACTGCTTTATCAATTGAGGGTCGTTTGGTAAATACCTGGCATCGGTAATATAAGCTGCTGTTGCGGGTTCTTTATGATAAAGCGAATCGGTTTCCGGATTTTTCAGCAGAGGACCCGATCTTCTCGAAAAATAAGCCGTTGCCATATAATGATTTCCGTTTGTGCTTCTTTCGGGAACAAAGCCATGGTACAACTTTAAATTTATATCCGATAATTCGAAATACCCGAATCCGTAAGTTCGCCAGATTGATTCCACCGAACCTGTTGCAGCGCTTGCCCAGCAGCCTCCGTTTGGCTGGGTTTTAACAGGGCTTAGGCTGTCTGTATTCCGTAGATCAAACACAACCGGAAAATCCTTTCCAACAAATCTTTCATTATCAATGTCGGGAAATATAACTTTTTCGATATCTTCCTGAGAATAACTTTGAAAGAGTAAAAAAAACAACATGATAAAAAATGAATGTCTTTTCATACAGCGCCAAACTTAGCAAAAAAACTTTAAACACCAAACACTAAACAAAAAACACGAATTAGTATCTGTCCATAAACTTATTAAAAGACACTAATTGCACTAATTTACACTAATTTAATTCGTGTAAATTCGTGAAATTCGTGTCAAAAACATTTCAATTATAGACTTTATGTATGGACACTAATTCGAAACCCAAATCCACTTTTCCAAACTTTTCAACAACCCGAATTCCGACTTTGTTTTTATATAATTTTACGAACTGAAAAGTTGAATTGGTTGAATTGGTTGAATTGGTTGAATTGGTTGAATTGGTTGAATTGG
>JAIORT010000497.1 GCA_021107975.1 Bacteroidales bacterium
ACCTTGATGCCGGTAAATATTCAACCGGAAAAGTGGCAGAGATGACCCTTAAATAATACTGATTTAATTTTACTCTATTATTTAATTGTTTTATTTTCCAAAAAACTCCTTGATTAATGAGAGAGCGCACAAAGAGGAAGATATTAGGAAATGGATTATATTCTGTTTACAGAAAGATAAGATTTCTTTTGTATAAAAGAAAAAAACTAAAAGAAAGAAGGAAGTTTTTGAAATCAGAAAAGATACAAGAGCAGGAGGAATTCAGAAAAAGAGTTAAAGAAAAGGCTTTGCAAGACAAAGCTCTTGAAAAAGAAAAAAGCAAGCAATTAAAAACAGATAAAAAAATAGAGCACAATGAGATACGAACAAGGATAAAGAAAAAAGCTATAAAAGACAGAATCGTAAAAAAAGAGGAAAAAAAATTACTCAAACTCAAAAAAAAGGAAAAAAAATATAATCGAAGAAGACTGATAAGATATATAATAAAAAAGCAGAGAAGGAAACTAATTTATGAAATCAAAACTTTCGACCTGAATACACTGAAAAGATTGTTTAAGGGGTTTAAAGCTATTGCCGAAAACAAAGACCAAAGGAATAACTTCCTTGTTATATCAGCCAATTCATTTGTTTTGTTTCTTTTATCTTATTTGCTGATTTATATAATAGGTCAGTTTATTACAGTTTTGGTTTCGTTAAGTTTTGATTATAAAACCATCCTGTTCTATTATAAAATTTATTATAACATCGATCCCGGTGAATGGATGGCTGATTCGGTAAAAATCCTGTATAGCATCCAACCGGTTATAGCATTAATATTAGGAACCATATCTATAATTATTTACAGCACTTTCAGGAACGAAACCGGGTTATTAAAACTGTTTTTCCTCTGGGCATTTGTCCACGGAATGGTCATGTTTTTCGGATCACTTTTAATGGGAACCTTGCTTAATAAAGGATTCGGATGGGTAATTGCTTATCTTTACTATCGCGATACCGGGAAAATGGTATTCTCAATTATTTCGATTTTTGCTCTGGTTACTGTCGGAGGAGTAATATCAAAATCATTTTTAATATCAGGCAATTCTTACTTTAATTTTATTAATAAACAAAACCGGATGTTTTTATTATCGAGCCAGGTATTAATTCCGGCTATATTAGGAACAATTGTATTAATTATACTCAAAATACCAAGCGATTTTTACTATAGTACAATAGAAGAGGCATTATTTAAATCGTTAAAGCTATGTACAATTATCCTGGTTATTATCCCAATTATTGCTTCATTCATATCATTTAACGAAATATATTTTGATGAAGAACCACGAAAAATAAAGCTTGCCTGGAAATTCGCATTATTTACTATAATCGCCCTGATTGCATTCAGGTACGGTTTGTACGGAATTAATTTCGGGGAGTAAGTGACATAGTATCTTAGTTTTGATGGTAGAAAAGGTTGCTGGGTGCGAGTTACTGGTTGCTGGGTTGCTGGGTGACCATGCCTGAATAACGTTGACCGTTTTTTAATTTTTTTGAGAAATTATGAAAAGCTACAAAGATTTAGAAATTTATTCAATATGTTGAAAATAATTGGAAATGAAACCGTATCCCATAACCTGTAACTCGTAATCCGTAACTCGTAACCCAAAACAATAAAATCCTGTTTGGTTCTGCCTGCCCTGTAACGAAGTTGTACAAGGGCTTGCCCAGGTTATGGAAGTTATTACTTCAATGCTTTTGATGTATAGTATTCAACCGGAGCATATTCGTCTGTTAATATTTCCTGATCATTTTGGATTTCACTGGTAATTCTATGCTGAAGATATTTATTAAATGCCGTATCGGCACTTATAAACCGGGGTTCTGCCGACGATTTAAGCCCAACCAGCATAATATTCTGAAAATACTCCTTTTCCTTTTCCGAAGGATCCGGGTACTGAACGGCAAACAAATAAACCTGCGAAAAAACACTTTGATATGTTGCCAGTTCGGCTCGTAAAAACTGATTGTTTTTTTTATCCAATGAAGAAATAAGATTTGCAAATACAACTCCATTTGTATTCAATATTTCATAAATTTTTTGAACAGCTTCTTTTGTTGTTAACTGGTAAGGAATTGTAATCATTGATTTATAGGCATCCATAAATACTGCGTCATATTTATTATCTGTCCGGTTTAAGAATGTCCTGCCGTCTTCATGATAAATTGTCAACCTCGGATCATCAGGAAGATCAAAATGTATTTTAGCCAATTCAGTTAAACCCGGGTCAATTTCAACGACATCAATCATTGCTTCAGGATATTTTCGCAGGTAGTCTTTTGGAAATGCATAACCCGAACCGCCGATCATCAGAGATTTTTCGAATCCCGGATTAAAATGTTCAATTAGCCTGTAATATTTCAAAACTTCAAATACCAGGTCATCATCTTTATCGGTAAACATAGCTGAACTTTTTTCATCATTAACGTTCAGCATTTTTATAGGTCTGCCTGTATTTATATCGGTTGTATTATATATAAGAACCCGGTTGTATTGCGTATCAACATCAATATAAGAATGTTTTTTGTTATACGACCTGAACCAGAAAAAAACAATGAACAGGGCTAATAATATAGTAATGGCAGATTGAAGTAATTTTTTATTTCGGATAAAAAGCAAAAATGAAAGTACAACTAAAATAGCTGAGATGAAATAAAGAATATTAGCGAATCCATAAACAGGTATTAAAAAGAAGCCTGCCAGAAATGTTCCGATGATACTTCCTGCAGTTGACAGTGCATAAAAATTTCCAACTGTTGATCCCGATGTTTGAAGATTACTTATTTTCAGCTTTACTGCATAAGGCAAAACCATACCGAGAAAAACGCTTGCCGGACCAAAAAGGACGATGGAAGAAACAACGGTTTTTAACCTGAAATCAGGAATATATTTTACAACCCTGATTAATATATAATTGTTGCCAATAGCTGTAATTAAAATGAAAAAAGAAGCCAGCAGAAGAATCCACGACAAAATGATATAATCCGCTCTTTTTAAAGAAACAAGACCACCAAGCCAGTATCCCAGGCTCAGGCTTCCCAAAATAATTCCGATTAGACTCGTCCAGACAAATATGGAAGAGCCGAAATAGGGTCCCATAACACGGGCACCCGATAATTCGAATATCATGATTAAAGCTCCGGCAAGGAAAATAATCAACTCAAGGTAATATTTCTTCATCCGTTTATTTAATAAGTATTTTCCCTGTATAGGCTATTTTGTCGGCAGTAATTTTTAATAAATAAACTCCACCCGAACAGGTATTCAAATTAATATAAAGAGGTCCTTTCCCGGGTTCGAATTGATAATTCATTTGTTTAACTAACTCTCCTGTTAACCCGATTATATCAACAGTACAGTTTATTCTTCTGTTACCTGAATAATTGATATAAAATTTTCCGTCATTCGGGTTCGGAGATATTTTATATAAACCGGAACTAATAATTTCAGGCAATCCAGAACCCTCAGAAACAAGTTGTACATCTAATTCTGTAACCTGCCTGTTTTGCACTTCTATGTTTTCAAACGTTTTCTCATAATATCCGGGAGCATCAAAGGTAACAGTCCAGTTTCCTTCATAAATCGGTCTGTAATAATTTCCTGTTGATTCATACGAATACACCCATGAGCTATCAGTATCGTGGGTTTCAATAAAAACTTCTGCAACAAGCGGATCGCCTGTTGCTGAATCTGTAATTGTTCCTCTTATCCCAAATAGTGTTTGCTCCATAAAGTTGAGGAATGACCGGTAGTTATACTCCCAGTGGTCGGGTAATTGGGAGGCACGTAAAATTTTCATATTAGATATTTCTAAAGTAAACTCACGGCATTGATGAAAGTAATTCATGTAATCCTGCCTGCCACCTGCAATGGTGTACCATGCATACCCATTTG
>JAIORT010000388.1 GCA_021107975.1 Bacteroidales bacterium
AAAACCAAATTGGCACTGAATCCACCTGATACACCGGCAAAAGCTGCTGCCATACCGGCTACAGGATTTCTGCCCACAGCGAGAAAGATCACACCGGCAAGCGGTATTAGTAAAACATATCCAACATCCGATGCAACATTCGATAGTATTCCTGCAAAAACAATTATAAACGTCAACAGATGTCTGTGAGAATTTAATACCAGCATCCGAATAACAGCACTTATCAATCCGCTCTGTTCAGCAATACCGATACCGAGCATAGCTACCAGCACAATTCCCAGGGGAGCAAATCCTGTAAAATTGTCCACCATTTCAAGCAGAACACGATGAATACCATCATGGGATAAAAGATTAACCGGTCTGACAATTTCATTGGTTCCCGGATGAATAGCTTCCCATCCCAACGCATTGCCTACGGCTGACAATACTAATGCCGCAAGGGCAAATAGTGCAAAAAGTGTGGCAGGATGTGGTAATGCATTACCAACTCGTTCTGTCCAATTCAACATCAGTTGAAAGATTCCCGTACTCTTCTTTGACATACTCATATAAACATAGTTTTACAAACTGCATATTTCTCGCTAAAATATAAAAACTTTACAATCTACCGAGTATTTATTACTTTTGCACCTGATATTTATAATGCAATATTTAATGGTTAAAAAAACGAACAGCCTGAAGAAAAACAACATAAAAAGTAAAGCAAAAAGGTCAGGGAAGAAAAAAAGCGGAATAGGTAATTCTTTCAGGTCTTTTGTCGCCTTCCTGAAAAATGAGAAATTCCATAAAGTTACAGGTCTGTTTTTGATATTATTTTCAATTATACTAATTATAGCCCTCACATCGTATTTCTTTACATGGCAAGCCGACGATTTTATACCTCTTGGTGATCAGGCTGATAACTGGATCGGATCATCCGGCAGGGCAATATCAAAATTATTCATTGATAAATGGTTTGGAATAGCATCTTACTGCTTTGTTTTACTTTTTTTTATCTATGGCATAAAATTGTTTTTTAAAGCCTCTATACTGCCTCTTGGTAAAACAACCAGGATTTCTATACTGGCGCTTATCTGGTTTTCCGTATCATTTGGGTTTCTTTTTAAAAACCATGATACGTTGAGCATTTTAGGCGGGCAGTTTGGCGCCTATACATCCAAATGGTTAGAACTGGCATTAGGCAAAATAGGTGCGGGAATTTTATTACTATTTATTTTGTTCAGTTTTTTAATTATTGCCTATAATTTCTCCTTTAAGTGGTTGAGAATCGGAAAATATTTTAAAAGGGAAAAGAACAATAACTCAAAATCATCTGCTTTACCAAAGGAAGATTTGTATAACACGGTTGAATATGCGGTAGAAGATAAAGATGAGCAGGAGGGAGGTTTTGGAATTACAGAAAATTTTTCAAATAATCCTGAATCAATAATTGAACTTGAGACGGATAAGACAATTGATTCTGAAAACACAAATAATAAAGAACCTGAGATTGAATTAACCATTGAAACTCCAACAGGTGATTCCGGATACGTTGATAATGGTAATAATAATACAGATGATTACGCGGAACATAAAACAATAGATGAGCCTTTTGATCCGCGTTTGGATTTGCCTCATTATAAATTCCCGACACTTGATTTGCTTGAAGAGTATGGCAGCGATGAAATTACGGTTCAAAAGGAAGAACTGGAAAGAAATAAAAACAGGATTGTTGAAACTCTCGGCAATTATGCTATCCAAATAAAGAAGATAAAGGCGACGATAGGTCCGGCAGTTACTCTTTATGAAATTATACCGGCTCCGGGAATAAGAATCTCAAAAATTAAAAACCTGGAAGACGATATTGCATTAAGCCTATCAGCTTTGGGTATCAGGATAATTGCACCCATACCCGGAAAGGGTACTATTGGTATAGAAGTACCAAATCAAAAGCCTGATATAGTCTCGATGAAATCTATCCTTTCTTCAGATAAATTCCGACATAACAAATATGAGTTGCCTTTTGGAATGGGTAAAACAATTTCGAATGAAAGTTTTGTAGCTGATCTGACAAAAATGCCCCACATATTAATGGCTGGAGCTACAGGGCAAGGTAAGTCTGTGGGATTGAACGCAATAATTACATCATTGTTATATAAGAAGCATCCTTCTGAATTGAAATTTGTAATGGTGGATCCTAAAAAGGTGGAGTTAACACTTTATTCTAAAATAGAACGGCATTTTCTTGCTAAGCTACCCGATTCCGAAGAGGCTATTATTACTGATATCAGGAAAGTTGTCAGAACCCTCAACTCACTTTGTATTGAGATGGACAACCGTTATGAGTTGCTGAAAGATGCACAGGTAAGGAATATTAAGGAATATAATATAAAATTTAAAGCAAGGAAACTAAACCCGTTGCATGGTCACAGGTTTCTTCCATACATCGTTCTTATTGTTGATGAGTTTGCCGACCTCATTATGACAGCGGGAAAAGAAATTGAAACACCGTTAACACGTCTGGCTCAGTTAGCCAGGGCTGTGGGTCTTCATTTGATAATTGCAACACAAAGACCTTCGGTAAATATTATCACCGGCTCAATAAAAGCCAATTTCCCTGCACGTGTCGCATTCAGGGTGATATCTAAAATTGATTCCAGGACTATTCTTGATTCGGGAGGTGCTGACCAATTGATTGGCAGGGGTGATATGCTACTTTCGACAGGCAGTGATTTATTAAGACTTCAGTGCGCTTTTGTTGATATAACGGAGATTGATAAGATTACCGATTATATTGGTTCGCAAAGAGCTTATCCTGATGCATTCCATTTGCCGGATTATCAGGATGAAGAAAGCGAAGGTTTGGGTGATTTTGATCCGAATGAAAAAGATGAATTATTCGAAGACGCTGCCCATATCATTGTCCAGACGCAACAAGGCTCAACCTCATTATTACAGCGAAAACTAAAGCTCGGATATAACAGGGCAGGACGTATTATTGATCAGTTGGAGGCTGCCGGTATTGTAGGTTCTTTTGAAGGCAGTAAAGCAAGGGAGGTGAAAGTAGCCAATGAAATGGCTTTGGAGCAATATTTGAGAGATTTAAGAGATAAACAAGAGTAAATACTAATTATGAAACAATTCATCCTGGTAATATTAATTTTAGCATGTTCGCTAATACTCTATTCACAAGATAGTGATAAAGGAGATAAAAAATCCAGAGAAATACTGGATAAGGTTACTGCAAAAACCGAATCGTATAAATCATTTAAAGCTGAATTTACACACAAAATGAAAAATTCAGATGCCGGAGTTGATGAAAGTACCGAGGGGATACTTTTTGTGAAAGGTGATAAATACAGGCTTTCAATTGCAGGTCAACTGGTAATTTGCAACGGGGAAACTATCTGGACATATATTGAGGACGCTGAAGAAGTACAGATAAATTCCGTTGAAGACTCCGATGAAACAATCACACCCAGCAATTTACTTACTTCCTATAATAAAGATTACAAGTCGAAATTTGTTCGCGAGACCTTCCAGTATGGAACTACCGTTTATGTTATTGATCTTACCCCTGTTGAAGGCAAATCGTATTACAAGGTCAGGTTAATCATTGATAAGACAAAAGAACAAATACTGGAAATCACAATTTTTGATAAAAACGGAAGTACCTATTCTTACATTATCAATAAATTCACTCCGAATATTCCTGTTGAAGATTCCGAATTTGCTTTTAACCCTGCTGATTATCCCGATGTGGATGTGGTGGATATGAGGTGATTTTAGCTTTCAGAAAGTGAGTATGAACCACTTAAAACGAAAATGTCGCTATCAGATTTTAAAATGGAATATTTATCAATAAAACTGATTTTAATGATTCAATAATCGAAATAGGGGAACAAATTAAGAACTCCTGACGTATTCCAAAAAA
>JAIORT010000269.1 GCA_021107975.1 Bacteroidales bacterium
TCAAGCTGTTCTATTTCCAGGTCATCCAGTTCAATATCTTCTTCTTCGTCAAAAATTTCGAGTAACGGTTCTTTAAATGTCTTGGTTGTTATCCGTTTATCGAGTGTCAGTAATAATGATGGCAGAATATACAAATTCGACAACAGAGCTACAATTAAGGTAAATGCAATAAGATAACCAAGCGATTCGGTTCCGCCAAATGATGATAAAACAAAAATAATAAATCCAAAGAAAAGAACCACTGAAGAATATATCATGCTGAACCCTGTTTCGCGTAAAGCAGCAATTACAGAATCTTTAATTCTCCAGTTATTTAATTTCAGTTGCAACCGGTATCTTGAAAGGAAATGGATGGCATTATCTACCGAGATACCAAGTGCAATACTGAATATAAGTACGGTTGACGGTTTAATGGGTATCCCTATATAGCCCATCATTGCTGCGGTCATAATAAGCGGAATGATATTAGGAACCAGCGATATGAGGATCATTCGCAGTGATGTAAAAAGAAGTGCCATCAGGATGATTATGATAACAAGGGCAAGCAACAGACTGGCAAATAAATTGTTCACAAGAAATTGGGTGCCTTTCAGGAATATAACACTGGTACCGGTAATTTGCACATCGAATTTTTCAGGCGGGAAAATAGAATCGATTTTCGGACGAAGGTCATCCTTGATCCGTTGAATATCACGAGTTCCGACATTTGCCATTTGCGTGCTGATACGGGTAAAACGTAGTGTTGTATCAACAAATGAATTCAGAATGGTTTTTTTGTTACTTTCTACTTTAGGTATATACGAGAGTATAAAATTCTTTTCCTGGTTATTGGGCAAACTGTACATTGTTTCCTTGCCGTTATAAAATGCCTGTTTCGAAAATTTTAATACTTCAGCTATTGAAAGTGACCTTGACAGTTCGGGATAAGTGATAAGGACTTGTTGCAGATTATCAATTTTTCTAATTGTAGAAAGTTTCTGAACCCCTTTTCTTTTTTTTGTATCAATCGAAATTTCCAAAGGCATTACACCCTTAAAATTTTGTTCAATAAACTCCAGGTCTTTATACAATTGATCTTTTTGAGGAATATCATCAACTATTCTACCTGTGGTTTTCAGTTTTGTTATTCCGAAGATGGCGAATACCAAAAGAATAACAGTAATTATATAAATCGGATTCCTGCGGGTTAGTACTCTTTTAATTACTCTTTCAATAATATTTGCCACTGCGCTTTTATCGAGATGTTTTGTGTGGCGTTTTTTTGGAGGAGGCAGATAACTGAAAAAGATAGGGATAAGGAAAAGTGAAAGAACGTAAGCTACCATAATATTGATAGAGGCGATCAAGCCGAACTCAATCAGGAGTTTGTTGCCGGTTATAATAAATGCTGCAAAACCTGCCGCTGTTGTTGCATTAGTCAGCAGATTGGCATTGCCGATTCGTTGTACTACCCGTGATAACGACCTTACCTTATTTCCATGACTTCTATATTCATCATAATATTTATTAAGTAGGAAAATACAGTTTTCAACTACAATAACTATTAGTAACGGCGGGATAATACTGGTAAGCATGGTTATTTTGTACCCAAATAATGACATAGTACCCTCCACAAAAACGATACTGATAGCAACAATAAGCATAGGAAAAAAGACTGCCTTAAATGATCTGAAAAAGATATAGAGAATAACTGACGTGATGATAATGGCGAGGATTATGAAAAATAATAGTTCATCCTGCAGTTTTTTTGATGTTACGGTTCTGATATACGGCAGTCCGGAGTAATGTGCATCAATATCATACTTTTCGGAGTATGCGTCAATTTTATTTTTTATCCCGCCTATAAGTCCGATACGCTTCTTAGTATTTAATTTACTTTCTTCAAGGGTGATAGCTATCAGGTTGACATTGGTCTCTTTATTAAAAAGCAATCCATCGTAAAAGGGAAGGGAATAAACAATAGCTTTAATGCTATCTGCCTCTTTTTGATTATTTAATTTTTGTTCGATTATGGGCTTGAAATCAAATTTTTTTAATGAATCGTTCTTTACTAAATTATATAACCTGGCAATTGAAACTATTTCTTCAACACCGTCAATGTTTTTAATATCATAAGTGAGATCGTATAAGCCGTTGAATTTGTCAACATTAAAAATATCTTCATCCTGAATGGCAACAAAAAAAACAGTGCCATCTTTTCCGAACCGTTCTTTGAACTCCTCATAAACAATACTTGCCGTATCAGTAACAGGTAATAAACTGGTTAATTCATAAGATATTTCCACATCCAGCGCTTTGTATCCCATAAATGCCGTTAGCAACGCAATGACTATTAAATTAATCAGGCGGTAGCGAAGGATATGCCGAACAAGATAAATCCACATTGTTTATTGGAGGATAAGTCTTTATTAATGAATTATTTTAAAAAGAGCACGAAATTAAGATTTTCCTGTCATATAGAAAAAGAAAAAATATATTACCTTTGCTTTATTCTAAAATGAAAATATTTTTGTTTTAGTTTGAACTAAAATAAAATTTTAACTATTACAGAATGAAAAAACGAAAATTATTCGGTTCGTTAATAAGCGAAAAGAACAACATTAAAATATCCATAATACTTGGAGCGCGGCAAGTAGGAAAGACAACCATATTAAATGAACTTTATCAAAATCTAATTAACGATAATAATGGAATTTACCTCGATTTGGATATTCTAAGTAATTATGAAAAGGTTTCGACTTATGAAAACCTGATTAATACTCTTAAATTGAAAGGGTACAAAGAGAACCAAACAGAGATATTCTATTTATTTCTTGACGAATTTCAAAGATACCGGGAGTTTTCGAAAATCCTTAAAAATGTTTTTGATCATCATAAAAACATTAAAATCTACGCTACAGGCTCTTCATCTGTTAAAATAAAAGATGAAATTCAGGAATCACTTGCAGGAAGAAAGATCATTCATAATCTGTTTCCATTGGATTTTGAAGAGTTTATTATTTTCAAAGACAACCATGACGCGTTGCAGCAGTTAAAAAATGTTGATAAACTTAAAGCAACGAACTTTATATTCCGTTATTACAATCATTGTTGGAAGAGTTTATGGTTTTTGGAGGATATCCTGAAGTAGTTTTATCGGAAAATAAGAAAACCAAAATTGAAGTATTTGAGAGTATTTTCGATTTGTATGTTAAAAAAGACCTGGTGGAATATCTGAATATAAATAAAATTTTGAATGTAAAACGATTAATCGAAATACTGGCAATTAATCACGCACAAAAGATCAAATTTGAAGAAATTGCAAGTATATGCGCGCTAAAGGAATACGAGGTAAAAAGTTATATAGAAATTTTAAAAGAAACATTTCTTATTTCGGAAGTTCGCCCTTACTTTACTAATAAAAACAAAGAGCTGGTAAAAATCCCTAAAATTTATTTTATCGACAACGGAGTAAGGAATTTCTTTATGAATCAATTCGGAAATATAGATAATCGTCAGGATTCGGGTTTTTTGTTTGAAAGTTATGTTTTAAGCGAATTGACAAAACATGGGTGTAAAAATATAAAATTCTGGCAGGATAAAAACAATCATGAAGTTGACTTTATAATCGATAAAGTACATAAGCAAATTCCTATTGAAGTAAAACATAAAAGGAAACTTAAGCATGAGGATTTTGTAGGTTTGAGAGCATTTATCAGGCAATACCCGCAAACTAAAGAAACGTTTTTAGTGAATCCTGCTTTACAAAATACTCAAACCATTGAAAAAATTCCCGTTTCACTCAAACTCCCATACAATTTGGATTTATGTTAATTTTGCATTCGTATAATGACTAATTATCTAACAACTGAAAAGAGTCCGTATGGATGACTAAAATTAATACAAATCCTATTGAATGACAAT
>JAIORT010000546.1 GCA_021107975.1 Bacteroidales bacterium
AAAATAAAATATTTTTGTAAAAAATAAGTTAAATAAGCAATCAGAATAAAAACACGGTAATCTTGACCCGTTTGAAATTAAATAAAGCCACAATATTTTTTGCAGTTATTGTTGCATTAATAACTGTTTATTCCTGTTCCACTAAAAAAAATTCGTTTACACGCAGGGTTTATCATAATCTTACAGGTCATTACAACATGTTCTGGAATGGCAGGGAAAGTTACAGGGAAGGAGTAGCCATATTAGAAAAATCAGTAAAGGATAATTATAATAAAGTATTGCTTATTTATAACTATGGAACGGAAGCCGAAGCGCAAACTTTGAACCCATATATGGATAAAGCCATTGAGAAAGCTTCCCTAAATATCCAGGGACATTCAATGTTTTTTAAGCACAAAGAATATGTTAGATGGATTGATGACAGTTATTTGCTGATTGGGCTGGGGTATTTTTATAAGCAGGAATATCAAAAGGCTCGCCGGACATTTGAATTTGTTATAAACGAGTATAAAGACAATGATATTAAATACGAAGCCATGCTTTGGCTGGGGAATACATATAACCAACTCAAAAAGTTCAAAAGGGCACGGTCGGTTTTAGATAATCTTCAAAATGAAATAGATAAAAATCCCAATGTGCCGAAGAAAGTGATAAAATATCTTCCTCTTGTAAGAGCTGATATGTATCTCCTCCAGGAAAAATACAGCCAGGCAAAAGAACCCCTTGTTGACGCATTGTATCTGAGGCAAAAGAAAAATATGGATGCAAGGGCAAGGTTTATTTTGGGTCAGATATACCAAAGTGAAGAAGAGCTATATTTAGCCTCAAAATATTATAAGCAAGTTATTAAAAAGAATCCTCCTTATGAAATGGCTTTTAATGCCTCAATAAATTTAGCCCGGTGTTATGATACACGGTATGGCGAAAACAGTAAAGGTATTATTAAGAATCTTGAAAAAATGCTTAAGGAGGATAAGAACAAGGAATTTTTCGACCAGATATATTATGCTTTAGCCGATGTAGCTTTTAAAGACGGTATTGATACATTAGCAATTAATTACTTAAGATTATCTGTTGCCTCTTCCGTTTCTAATAATTATCAAAAAGCCACTTCTTCACTTAAATTAGGTGATATTTATTTCAATGTACCCAATTATGAATTAGCCCAGGCATATTACGATACTGCTGTTCAGGTTCTTCCGGAGGATTACCCTGACTATGAAAAAATTGAAGCCCGGACAGCTTATCTCACAGAGCTTGTACAAAATCTTATAGTTATTCAGGTTGAAGACAGTATGCAAATGTTAGCTGCCATAAGCGAGGAAGAAAGATATGCTATTATTGATAAAATTATAGAAGATTTGATAGAAGAAGAAGAGAAACAAAAAGAACTTGAAGAGCAAATGGCAGCGATGAGTCAGAATCTGGGAATGCCCGGTGGAATGCCCGGCGGACCAACTATGGGCGGGCCTACCGGAGTGGGCGCCTGGTATTTTTATAATCCTGCAGCTTTGAGTTTTGGCTTTTCTGATTTCAAGAAAAAATGGGGTAACCGTAAGCTGGAAGATAACTGGAGGCTATCTACTAAACAAGCCATTTACGAACCTGAGGAAGAAGAATTGCTTGTCCAGGCTGACAGTATTGCTTCCGACAGTTCGGTTGTTATTTCTAAAGACACACATTCACGTGATTATTATCTTCAGAACATACCTTTTACAGAAGAGCAAATAGCCGTTTCCGATTCATTAATTCTGGAAGCCCTGTATAATCTCGGATTTATTTATAAAGATAAACTGGAAGACTATCCAAAATCCGTTGAATCATTTGAAACGCTTCTGGAGAGATTCCCTGAAAATAAGTACTTATTGCAAACGTATTACCAGCTTTTCAGATTATATACACGACAAGAAAATTTTGACAAAGCCGAATACTATAAAAATTTTATTATTGATCAGTTTCCTGAAAGCGATTATGCAAAACTGCTTCTCGATCCGGATTATTACAAAGAACTGGAAGCCAGGAAAAACCTTGCCGTAAATTTATATAATGAAACTTATGAACATTATGAAGAAGAACATTATTATACGGTTTTCACTAATAGCAACAGGGCTTTATCTGAATTTGAAGAACCCGAGGAAATTCTGGCAAAATTTGAATATCTCAGGGCTTTATCTCTTGGTAAGATAGAAGTGGTTGATTCACTTCAGGTAGCTCTCGAAAACCTTGTGGCAAAATATCCCGATAGTGAAGTTACGCCACTGGCACAAAATATTCTTGATTATTTAAAAGGACCTGCCGACACATCCGCTGTTGCCAGCCAAAAGGAAGAAGAAATTATAGATGTATCTATTTATGAATTCAAGCCTTATAGTAAACAAATATTTGCACTGGTTGTTAGCGGTGCCAATGTAAATATCAATGCTTTAAAGGTTAGGATATCAGATTTTAATTCAAAATATTACAGCCTTGATAATCTCTCAATTACTAATATTTTATTAGATGCTTCTACACATTTTGTAATGGTGGGCAACTTTAAAACAATTGACAAGGCGATGAATTATTATAATGCTATTATGTTGAGTGATTATGTTTTTTCTAATTTAGAAACAGATGTTTATGATGGTTTTGTAATAGCACAGGAAAACTATCCGGTTTTTTACAAGGATAAAGATGTTAAAAAGTATTTAGCTTTTTTCATGCAGAATTACTTTGAAGAACCATAGACGTGGTTCTTGGTTCTTGATTTGTATTTTAAAATAATTAACTGATAACAAATAATTAATAACTAAATTTGATGTTTCAAAAAAAACATAAAATCATGACAAAAAATAATTTATCAGAAACAAAACCCAATACAATTGTTTCAGGAACAGTAATAAAAGGGGAGATTATAACTGATGGTGATTTTCGTATCGATGGAACATTGGTTGGTTCAATAAGTTCAAAAGGTAAAATTGTGATTGGTCAGTCGGGAAGTATTGAGGGTGAAATTATTTGTCAAAACGCCGATATTTCGGGGAAAATCAAAGCCAAAGTTAAAGTTGAACAACTATTAACGTTAAAATCATCGGCACAATTAAACGGAGATGTAACAACCGACAAACTTGCTATTGAACCCGGAGCCAAATTCACAGGCTCATGCAATATGGATAGCAGAGGACTTAAGAACCAAAATATCAGTGCCACAGATGAAAAAGAACGACCAAAAGAAAAATTATTTAAATGATTATGCAAAATACTCAAGCATTGCTTTACAAATGCTTGTAATTATACTTCTTGGAGTTTTTGGAGGAGTAAAACTTGATGAATGGCTTAATTTACAATTTCCTGTATTTACTGTTATACTTTCGTTGCTTTCAGTAACTATTGCGATATATTCGGTTGTTAAAGATTTGCTGAAGAAAAAATAAAATTATTCAAAGTAGGAAAATAAATAACAGATGTATTTAAAATATATAGATTTCCTGAGAAAACTTTTGATTTATACAATAATTCTTGCTGTAACAGGCTACGTGATAGTATGTTTTTTACCGGATAAATACATATCAACAAAACTTCCGTATTTATATCTGTTTTTTATGTCAATAACAGCAGTTGTTCACTATATCTTGCTTAAAATTTCATTAAAAAGGGAAACCAGCTTTTCAAATTATTTTATGCTGCTCACGTTTGGAAAACTTATTTTTTTCCTATCAATAATTATAATCTATGCACTGGTAAACAGAGAAGATGCCCCGCAATTTATAATTTCTTTTTTTATCCTTTATGTTTTTTATACGGCTTTTGAGGTTGTATTAAGCTTATCACAAACAAAATCAAGAAAGGAAAATCCTGAATAAAACCCAAAACATTTATACTGAATCTTATCAGGTTTGCAAAGCAAAAGCTGATTAGAGTCAGTT
>JAIORT010000235.1 GCA_021107975.1 Bacteroidales bacterium
GGTCATAACCTGGAAAACAGGATGCCGCTCTGGATCAAACCCGACAGAAAAATTGCTGTTGAAGATGTAATGGACTATATGAGAGATCACTTAGAAGGTACACCACTTGATATGACTAAAGATATTGGTGCCGGACCTTTTGCCTGCCCTTATCGCTGGAGAACTCTTACATGGAAATTGGATGGAGAGACTTATTTAAATGAAAGAGCTACTGCGACCCAGCAAACGGGTTTTGTTTTTGTTACTCAGTCACGGTCATGGTTGCCCGACCCGATTGGAGGTATCTATTGGTTTGGCGTGGATGATGCGGCAAGTACTGTGTTTGTGCCTATGTACTCAAGCATTACTAAAGTTCCTGAAGCTTATGAAAGAGGTAACGGCTCTATAATGGAATTTACTTTTGATGCTGCATTTTGGGTTTTTAACCTGGTTTCAAACTTTGCATATACAAGGTATAGTTACATTTATCCCGAAATCAGGGCTAAACAGACAAAACTGGAAAATAAATTCCTGAAGGAAACTAAGGAGATAGATAAAAAAGCACTTGCTCTCTATGAAAATGATAAAGATGCTGCTATTGCATTGTTGACTGACTATTCGGTTGCTCAGGGAAATGAAACTGTTAAATACTGGTTTAACTTTTATACGTATCTCTTCACAAAGTACATGGATGGTAATATAAAAACCAAAAGAGAAGTTCCTGAAGGTTATATATATTATACTCCGGATGTGAAACAACCCGGTTATGGCGAAGAATGGTACAAGAAGATTGTGGATGAAACAGGGGAGCATTTTAAAATGCACGGTGCTTTGAGCCATTAAAGCAGATTATACTCATTAGTTGTTGTAGCATAAAATGAATTATAAATCGAAAGAAAGTTTAAAAATGTTATATAAATTGTATCTTTGTGAATAAAAAAGAAATGATAGTAGAACGAACTTCAAATGAAATTTTACTTAAGGTATCGCCTAATATTGACAAATTTGGTATTCAAAGGGTAGTGGAGTATCTTGAATATTTGGAGATGACTTCCCATTTTAAAGCCAAACAAGAAGATGCTGATAAATTAGCTGATGAATTAAACGAGAATTGGTGGAAGGAAAACCGAGATAGATTCCTTAAATGAAGGTAATAGTTGATGCTAATATAGCATTTAGCGCTATCTTAAATACAAATGGAAAGATAGGTGATTTACTTTTAAATTCTGAAGACATTATAGAATTTGTATCACTACGATACATGCTATTTGAGGTATCGAAATATCATTATAAGATTCAGAAGATTACAGGATTGACTAAAAATGAGATTGAAAAGATACAATTAAGAATAATGAAAAAGATAACTTTCATCTCAGAGGAACAGATTTCTAAAGAAAGTTGGACGAAAGCAAATGATATTGTTAAAGATATTGACCAAAAGGACGCACCTTATGTTGCATTTTCGGATTTTCTTGGAATAAAAATCTGGACTGGAGATAAACCATTAAGGAAGGGGCTTTTAAAGAAAGGGTATGATTTGACCATAAAAACTGATGAGTTGTATAAATTAAGAAATGAATTGAAAAAGTGATAAATCACTCCACCCAATAGGAAATATTTTTTTACCGATGAAGGCAATCTCTAAAATAAATATTACATATACTTTTGCAAAAAAATTTCAAATAACTAAGTAATTCTCAAAAGACATGGCACAAACACTAAATAAACCGAATGGTACAGTCTCTCAACCTGAAAACAAGCCGGGTACTAAAAGATGGAAAATTATTGCAATACTTGTATTAATCGTTATAGTGGCATTACTTATTTGGTTCGTACCGAAAATGAACAGTTATAAAGAACTGCTTAAAGAAAAGGATATACAAAGAACTATTTTGCAGTATGAACTTAATGACCTAATGGCTGCACATGACAGTGTTAAAATGGAATATGGCACACTGTCCGATTCACTTTCCATTAAAGACAGTATTATCAGGGCTAACGCGAAAGAAATAAAACAATTATTAAATTATAAATGGGAATACAGAAAAGTTAACAAAAAACTTGGGCTTCTTAGGAAAATTACTCAGGGCTACGTTCATCAGATGGATTCTCTATTTATCGTGAACAAGGAATTAAAAGAAGAAAATGAAAAAGTCAGGCAGCAATATGCCGGTGAGCAGAAAAAAACACGTGAATTGACCAAAGACAAGGAAGAACTGATTGATAAAGTAACCCAGGCAGCCGTTTTAAAAGCTTATAATGTTTCGGCTAAAGGAATCAGATATACCGGTAGTGGCAGAGAAAGAGAAACCGATAAAGCTAAAAAAATTGAGAGAGTAAAAGTTTGTTTTTCACTTGGAGAAAATAATCTGATTGAACCTGGTATTAAAATCATTTATATACGAATCGTTCGTCCTGACAAAGTAGTTGTTACTCAAAAAGTTGGTGATTCTTACACTTTTGAATACCAGGGTCAGCAAATGGAATATACATCGAAAAAAGAAATCGACTATCAAAATACTGAAGCTAATATATGCTTATTCTGGACAAAAAAATCTAAAGAAGATCCTGCAATGGTCGGCACTTATGATGTAACTGTTTACGCTGATAATTTTGAAATAGGGAAGACAAGCTTCGATTTAAAGTAGCCTGTTGATTTCTTCCGTTTCCTTTTCGTAACCCGGTTTTCCAAGTAAGGCGAACATATTTTTTTTATATGCTTCAACGCCGGGCTGGTCGAATGGATTTACACCAAGGATGTATCCGCTTAAGGCACATGCCATTTCAAAGAAATAAATTAATTGCCCAAGATACATTTCATTAACCTCAGGTATCTTTATTCCGATGTTCGGAACCCCACCGTCAATATGAGCCAGTATCGTCCCTAATTCAGCCATGTTATTCACTTTATGCATCCTTTTTCCCGCGATGTAATTTAATCCATCTAAGTTCTCATTATCAAAAGGAATTTCTAATTTTTTTCCGGGATTTTCAACAGAAAGAACGGTTTCGAATAAAAATCTTTGCCCATCCTGGATATACTGCCCCATTGAATGCAGGTCTGTTGTAAAGCCTACACCTGCCGGGAAAATTCCTTTTCCTTCTTTTCCCTCGCTCTCGCCATACAATTGTTTCCACCATTCGGTAAAGTAATAAAGGTTCGGCTGATAATTTACTAAGATTTCCACTTGTTTTCCATTTCTGTAAAGGGCATTACGTACAGCCGCATACATAGCCATCGGATTTTCTTCAATTGAGATAGTTTGAAGATTCAACTGTTGCATTGCTTTAGCCCCTTCAATCAATTTTCTGATATCAAAGCCTGCAACAGCAATTGGCAGTAATCCAACCGGTGTTAAAACAGAGTATCTCCCTCCCACATCATCAGGAACGATATAAGTTTTATAGCCCTCGTCAGAAGCAAGTTTTTTTAAAGCGCCTTTCGATTTATCGGTAATAGCTATTATTCTGCTTTTTGCTTCCTGTTTTCCATATTTCTTTTCAAGATGATTTTTCAGCACTCTGAATGCAATGGCAGGCTCGGTAGTTGTTCCTGATTTGGAGATTACCGTAATTGCATAGTCTCTTTCATTCAGAATTTCTAATAGATCCGAAAGATAATCCTCTCCGATATTTTGTCCGGCATAAAGGATGAGCGGGTTTGTTCTTTTTTCTAAAAGAGGTGAGAAATTATGACTCAACGCCTCTATTATTGCCCTAGCTCCTAAGTACGAACCTCCAATCCCGATCACAACAAAAATTTCGGCTTTTTCCCTAATCGTTTTTGCATCCTGTTCAATTGAAGTTATAAGTTCCTGTTCAATTTGGGAAGGAAGATCAACCCAGCCTAAGAAATCATTTCCTTTACCGGTTTTTTCAAGCAGAGCTTTGTGATGATTCTGTATATCATCAGCGAAAGA
>JAIORT010000350.1 GCA_021107975.1 Bacteroidales bacterium
TATGACAACAGACCCGGTGGCTGCAAAACCCAGAGGCAGGGCTATCAGCTTTAAATAGAATTTCACAGGGACCTTTGCCAGGACAACTGCTGCAAAACCCATACATACAGCTATGAACAGGGGTGTTACCGGCGATGCAGCCGATACGCCGCCAAGGATCCCTACGGCAACCACGGTGAGTTTTAACCAGTTGTTATAGTGCCGTAAGGGGCTTGCCAGTGCATAGTCATCCAGCAGGTTATTCATGTTTTAGTCCACGTATAGGAAATTATAAACGCATTTCGACATCAATAGAAGTGATTTTCTTAGTTTCAATCAAATCTTTTGACATGATTTACAGGATTGGATCGTATCCTGTCAATCCTGTTTATCCAATCTGATATTTCCATTTTCTTGTTTTGAGAGTGAATTATATTGGCTGTACAATCCCCACTCCTTTAATATACAAGCCATAATTCAATTCAAACTGGCTTCCCATATTCATTTATCATCCTATCGATTTCGTCAACTGCGTAGGAACCGAGTTGCATTTGTTTTGATCTGGCTTTGTCATCATCTGGGTTACCGATTATGAGGATATTCTCATCGTTGAGCCGATTAGCTGGTCCTGTGAAGTTAAATGATCCGACAATAAGCACCTCACCATCAATGATTGCAAGCTTGTGGTGCAGTTTATTTAATCCTGCTTTATGCAGGCATAAATACATTTCAGCTCCTGCATCTTTTATGTCTTTTGTCGGAGCCCACTGCTGGTTACCCTGGCTACCATCCAGGATGCCGCGGACTTTAATCCCGGACCGGGCAAGAGCAATAAGAGTATCATCAATCCCTGAAGAGCGACTGAAAGTGAACATTGCAAAGTCCACGGATTTTTTCGCTTTTAACATTTGTTTCATGATCTCCATCTCAGGAGAGTGATCTGGTGCAAAAAGTATCTTAACCGGTACTCCTGCAACGCAGTACACACGTGGTGGACTAAAACGGCGGCTCTGGTTTGACCCGAAGGTCCCATCGAGTATCTCCCTGAACTCGTTTGAATATTCCCGGGCCACCCTCTTGCTTTTCGCTATCAGTATATGGTTAAGATTGGAAGCAACACCGGTGGGAGTAAAATTTGTGGATCCGGTGAGAATGGCAGCATCGGCGCTAACCTTATCCCGAATGATAAACTTCTGGTGGAAGATATCGGGATTAAAATCTGTTTTGACTTCTATTTTAGCCCTTTGCAGAGCATCGTGTATCTGTCGGTTCGTCTCATTGGTACCACCTTCAGACCAGGGGTCAGCGAGGGCTCTTCGCACTGAGAGATAATCCCCTTCCAGGACAACCCGGACTGAAACGCCTCTTTGTCTTGCGCGGATCAAGGCATCGGCTATGGGCCGGGATTCAAGTTCCTGTACAGCTACATCCAGTGATTGGCGGGATCCATCAATAAAGCTGACTATTACATCCAGCAAATCGTCAGGGGCGCCCAATTGCTTGGGTCCCATAAATAATTCCAGTCTTCCAAGATTTAGAGACATTGTATTTCACCTTATTTGATACTTAGAATCTATTCGTGGTTCATAAGTGTTTGTGACTGGTTTTGAGTGAATTACGCTGGCTGTTTCTTGCCTTTGTAATATCCGAAATAATATCCGATGACCAGGGCTCCGATTGCAGCCTGTAGTGAAAACAGGAGGCTTTCTATCTCGCCGCTGGGAGGCTCCCATAAGGGATCAGCTATAGGTTCATAGGTGCCGCCGGTCAATTCTTCGATCACACCCTCTGCCTCGCCGTCCGCACCGCCGTATTCTGCGTCCGTGGTTGAGGAGATATAGAGGAACTGGGCAGTGAAGATTAATACTATAACGGCTACGATGATCTCCAGTTTCATGTTGTCATCTCCTTAATCTTGCGCAACCCGACCTCGCTTAGAACATCAAGTTTTACCAGCACATCGCTTTTGACCTGGATCACATACTTGAAGATCAGCACAGTAATGGCTCCTTCAATTATAGCCAGCGGAACCTGTGTGACGGCAAAGATGGTTGCAAAGGCTTTAAATGATGTAACTACGCCCCCGGTCTGTGCAGGGAATGCCAGGGCCAGTTCAATTGAGGTGACTACGTAGGTGGCCAGGTCTCCAAGTGCGCATGCCAGGAACACGGCCATATAGAAATTAAGTCCGGCCTTTGTGCATACCTTGTAGATTACAAATGCAATAACAGGACCTGCGATTCCCATGGAGAACACATTGGCTCCCAGTGTGGTAAGACCACCGTGGGCCAGGAACAGGGCCTGGTACAGCAGCACGATCAATCCGAGTACGGCTGATATAGCAGGTCCGAATAATATGGCTGCTAAACCTGTACCTGTGGGATGGGAACAGCTTCCTGTCACTGAGGGTAATTTGAGTGAGGACAGGATGAATATGTATGCTCCGGCCACAGCCAGCAGTGGCAAAAGGTCACGTTTGTTCTTGATCAGTTCATTCAGTTTATAGATGCCATAAATTATTACAGGCAGTGATATGGCAAACCATATTTGCCACCACGGGCCTGGTAAAAAACCTTCCATAATATGCATAAATTTCACCAGTTGTATTTCTTGTCACAACACAAGTAAATTGGTGTTATAACAAGTTTACTTGATTTAATGTATCATATATAAGGGTTGCTGAATGGTTCAAACTGCCCGGAATTATTAATCGTCGTTAATATGAAGGATAATATGGAAGGTGGTAATATCCAAACCAAGGGAATCTGAAAGTTTTCATCACTGATAAATGAATTAATTTATATAATAGTAATATTCTGTAATACTACTGGGACAGTCTGATCCATGAAGTAGACTATAAAGGAGGAAAAGTGATGAAATTTAAGTTAATAATAGCAATAGCTATTACTATAATAATCGGAGGAATAGCCGTTTGCTTTGTTTCAACTGACGACGGTAAAACTTCAGTTGATACTAACAAAATGAAAGGCAATAATCTTCCGCACTCGCTTGATCAGTACTATAATGAAGATCAAGAGTATCTCATTGAAATGTATAAACTTGGAGAATCGATGATGGGAATTCCAGTGAATCTGGGGCAGGGAGATTTTCCGAATGCTATAGTGTCTTTTAATGAATTCTCTGAATGTTATGAATATAGTTCAGAAATGGTACCTGAGTGGAAAAAATACTACGATCAAAAAGCAGTCAACGAACTTGGGAATGCACTGGAAACAGGTGATCCGGATGCTATAAATAAAGCAATGGGTAAGGTTGGCGAAACCTGTTCAGAATGCCACCTGGATACTATGACCCCAGTCTATAACAAATATTACTGGAACGATTTCAGAGATGTGATGATTGAGACGCCGGATGGACAAATGCCCTGGAAACAGGCAAAGATGTATTATCTGCTGATGGGTTTTGACGGAATCGGAGTGAATATCAAGGAAAGTGATCAAGACGGTGCAGAGCAAAGCTTCGAACTGTTTGATTCAATGTTTGATAATATGACTAAAAAATGTTCAGCGTGTCATATTTCGGAACCAAAATATTTTGTCAGTGAAGATATCCAGAAGATGATCGATGATATGGGAAAGAGTATCAGTAAAGAAAAATATGGTGCGGCAAACGGTCTTAGATACACTATTGGTGATAGCTGCCATAAATGTCATATCATACACATACCGCCACAATATGCAAAAGTAAATGGGGATTAAACTGTCCCCCTTTTTTTATTCAACGACGGTCAGCGATTTCACCATTCCAAAGAAATAATAATGTATCCTCAGGTCGTCAGTGAGTTCAGGGTGGAATGCCAGCCCTAAAATATTTCCCTGCCTGGCTGCCACTATCTTATCGTTAAAACGTGCAAGTACTTCTACATCCGGTCCCACCCTGGTGATCACAG
>JAIORT010000570.1 GCA_021107975.1 Bacteroidales bacterium
GGATGAATTTGGATTGGAGTGGTATGATTATGGGGCAAGGTTTTATGATGCGCAGTTGGGGAGGTTTCATACGCCAGATAGGTTCTCTGAAAAATACTATAGCCTTTCTAATTACCAATATGGGGCAAATAATCCAATTCGTTATATTGATATTAATGGCGATTCATTATGGATATCATATGCTGGTAATAACATTCTTTATGAAAACGGAAATCTTTATAATGCTGATGGAGAAGAGTATACTGGCGCAGGTGTTAAAAAGGATAAAGATGGAAATGTAAAACGGAATAAAGATGGTTCTGCTAAATTAAAATATGGTTTCTTAAGTCAGACAATTAGTGCGTTAAATACAATTGGAGGTACTGAAAGTGGTGGAGAGTGGCTTGGAGAATTGCAATCCTCAAGTAATCATTTTACGATTAAAAACGCAACATTAAATGACAATACTATACCTAGAAGGAATAATTTTCAACCCGATGATTATGATGCAAGTAGAGCAATATCACTTGGTAATGGTATAGTTGGTGGCTCTGGAGGTAAAATTTTCTGGAACCTAAATGGAACCTCATTGTTGACAACTTCAGGAGCACAAACTAATCCGATCACTGATTTAGCCCATGAGTCAGTGGGGCATGGGATAGATGCTAATAGAGGAACTATGAATGATACAGAAGTTGATGGGCTTTCAATGAATGAGTGGCAAGCGACTAGACGTGAAAATATAATTCGTAGTCAAATGAAGAACACTCCCCTTCGGACAATTTACAGATTAAAAGATGGTAAGCAGATTAGACTTTTAGACGCAAATGGGAAGCACAGGCATTAACTTCAAATACTTTAACATGAGATATTTAGTGCAATTGTTAATCTTAATTTTACTTATGATCCTTAATGGCTGCAGTAATAATTACTTATATAATTGTGTTTACCAGAGTATTAGGTCATTTGAGGATGAATTTTATAGCAATAAGTATAACAATTTAATTGTTGAAAGAGACCAACATTATATGGATGAAGTCAAAGACAGTTATAAAAGAATATTAAAAAAAATATCAAATAAGAGATCAAAGTATTATTTGGATACTAGCAAAGGTTTTAAAATTATAATGAATAATGGAGGGCCTGATCCTTGTATTTATGGATTAATCTGGAATGAGGAGAGAATAATTAGATATGATAAATGTATATATGGACATAACAAAAAACTAAGCATTCAATCTATATTACCAGAAGAAATCAAAGCGAATACATATATGTATGTGGCATTTGATTTAGTTAAAAGATGGGATATTGAAAGTATAGAAAAACTAAATTGGAAATCAATTACTGAAGTTTATTCTGATAAGGCTTTAATGAATTTTATTGATAGTTTAAATAAAGCAAGAAATTATAACCTACCAATAGGAACTACTGATCCGCCTGCATATACAGCTGCAAAAATTGATTTAACCAAATCAGAAATTGAAACGATAATTTTCCAGTTACCATAATTTAAATTTAAAAGCATTCCAATCCGGGAAGCTTTTTGCTTTACAACAAATACGCCCCCCCCCCGTACATTGAAGTTTGTAACTTCAATGCAGTTCGACATTTACAATTTATAATGACTTTGTTGCATGAATAATTAACAAAAGGTTGTTGAATAAAAAAGCGTTAGTGTATTTCAACTAACACTTTTTAGTTGGAAGTTTGCCCAGCTGTTCGGGATTTATTTTCAATCCCGAACTAAATAAACAAAGGATTTTCAATCCGGTGAATACGCTTAAAGAGAAATATATTATTTTTGACCCTTGAAGGGCAACTCGGCACATATAAAGGCAACCAATTGAAAATCATTGAAGATGTTGATGATGATAATCACCAGGATAATGGGTTTTCAGATAACAATTCATTTGGCAACGATGAATACTTTTACGATGACAACGGCAATATGATACAAGACTACAATAAATATATGCATGTCGGTAGCTACAATCATTTAAACCTACCACAAAATATAGATCTCTTTTCAGACGGCATTAACGAAATTAACTACATTTATGATGCAGCAGGCATAAAACTGCGTAAACAAACAAAAACAAATTACACAATAGAAAAAACAACAGACTACATTGGCAGCTTTGTTTACGAAGATGAAGGAACTTTTGAATTAAGATACATTTTAACCGGAGAAGGAAGAGTAATGGTAAACAGCGACGGAACTTATGAATATCAATATTTCCTAAAAGTTGGAGCGCAGCGGAAATCCCGCCACTGCGGGAACCATTTGGGTAATACCAGAGTTACCTTTAACCAAACCGGAGAAGTAATACAGGAAGACACCTATTACCCTTTTGGTATGCAAATGAACGGATTATGCCACGAAACGGGATTGGATTATAAAAACAAATACCTGTACAACGGCAAAGAATTACAGGATGAGTTCGGGTTGGATTGGTATGATTACGGGGCGAGGTTTTATGATGCGCAGATTGGGAGGTGGCATGTGTTAGATCCGGCTACTGAGAAGTATATAAATTTATCACCCTACAATTATGTCACTAATAACCCTTTAATATTTATCGATCCTGATGGAAGAGAAATAGATCCTGCTAGCCAAAAAGAATGGGATAAGCAAAAACAGGCTACTATTGATAGAAGAGATAACCTGAATGCTAAGTCTGATAACTTAGCAGCTAAAGCAGAAAAGAAAGGATGGAGCTCGGATAAATTAGCAAAGAAACAGGGGAATTTAAACAATAGAGTGTCAAGTCTCAATACAAGTATTGACAACTTTAGTGTTTTAGAAAATGGCAGCCAGGTTTATAGTCTTAAAACTGGTGCAGACGAAATAGGTACTACTTCATACAATCCTGAAACTGGAAATATTGACATTAGTTTTGGAACAACTTCAAACTTTATTCACGAAACGACTCACGCTGCTCAGTTTGAGTCTGGTGATCTAGCGTTTGATGCAACTACTGGTTTAGGTATAGGAATAGATTTAGAGGATGAAGTTGCAGCATACAAAGCGCAATTTGCCTTTAGTCCATCATCAGTTTCCAGTTTAAAGTCTAACACTACAGCAAATTCATTTAACTCAATTACTACGTCTTGGGTTCAAGGAATTACAACATCAACTGGTGCGAAACCATATTCAAATCATGGATTATTTCCAATCAATATTAATTCTACAAAGAATGATTTAATGAAGGCGTATCCAAGTAAAGCTCCAATGCTTATGGGGCTACCAAAAGATTTTATTCTGAAAAATGCATCATCGTTAATATACAAAAAATGATTAGAAAATTTATATATATAGCATTCATATTCTTTACATCATGTAAGAGTTTATCTATTTATTATGATACGCAAGGTGAATTTAGAAGTGTGGGTAAAGATTATAGTTATAGTTTGATAATGAATGAAGATAGTACATTTGTTTTAAAGCAGCAAAATCTTGATGTTGTTAAGATGTGCCAAGGTAAGTGGTATTCTATAGCTAAAGATACAATTCTAATTAATTGTGATACAGCTAACACAATGGAAGTTCTATCATCTGGGTATATTACTGAAAGAGAAAAAAGAATTATTGTTATTAATGACAAGAAAATCCGAATTGATCAAGTGATATTAAAAAAAGTTAAGAATTGATTTATTGTTAAAATTACTAACCAGCCGAATTAAGTAACGAACTCAGTCCAAACGAATTAATCCCGCCCATTAAAGTTTACAACTTCAATACAGTTTTACACTTGCAATTTATAATTGTGATTACGATGACAACGGCAATATGATATTGGATTTGAATAAAAATAGTCTGGAGATAAATGAATATAATTTTTTAAATTTGCCACAACAAATAACAATAGAAATAGATAATAATACGAATGGTGTTAATT
>JAIORT010000069.1 GCA_021107975.1 Bacteroidales bacterium
ATATTTTTTTAAAAATTATATTTCAAGCTAAAAACAAATTCATCCTTATCAGTAACTTTAGCAAATGTATTATCACCCTTGCCATCCAGTATTCTTATACCTATATTAATTTCAGTATTGTCGTTGGGATAATAGCTTACAGTTGGGGCATAGATAATAGCATAGTTGTTTTGAATATCATCCCAGTCGGCAACAACAAAACCACCGGCAAGGGGAACTATCTTTAGCTTTTCATCGAAAAATTTCTTCTCATAACCCATCATAAAATAATCATTCAGGTTTTTAGCTCCTCTTTCGTGTATGAACCCGTGCAGGTACTGGAAATTAAAATAGGAGCCATCACCGAAAGTATAATCGGTCCCAACAACAAATTTTACGTAAGGCTTTTTCTCAAGAATAACTGTGTCTTGGATTACCGGTACAGGTGATTGCGGATATAACAAACTCAAATCGTTTGACATAACCACTTCATCCTCCGGGAGAAACATTGCTGCTTCAGCCCAAATGCCAACGGTACCGATTGCCCCTGCCATGTCAGCACCGAAAATATGCTGGCGGGGATAAAATGCCTGGCTTTCGATTGCAACACCCCCAATCGTATCTACAGGAATAAAAGTGTTATAATTTGTTACGGGTAAGCCATCACGGTTATAAACATAACTTAATGAAAAATCGAAACCCTTTAAATAACCCCCGAATTTAAAAGCAGCCGTATAACTATCCGACAAATCATTTATGGGCATAGATAATGAATCCGAAAAACTCTTTATCTGCATTCCCGGAGGTAAAACAGGCTGAGGCACCAGGGCAGATATCCAGTCTCCGGCAGGCAAGGAAGCAGGACGGAAGAAAGGAATATAAACCCCTTCTATTCGGAAATCATTCATATAATAAACCATTCGTATGGCATCAGAACCGAAATGCCTTCCGAAATCCCAAATATCTTCAATATCGTAAGCATTCAGGTTATCGGTCGGATTGAGTTTATCACCTGTTCCCCATGCAATCCGTTGACGTCCGATAGTAACATCCAGATTTTTTGTAAGGAATCCGTAAAGTGACACATAACCTTCACGGAATTGTAAATTAATGGGAGATGTTTCATCCGGATTATAAAGCTGGTCGGTGCTTGTAATGTAAGGAAGTCCAAAATTTCTGACCCAAATATCAGAATAAAACTTTGCTCCGGATATTTTCTTTTCAAGTTTTAAATCCAGTCTGTTTTCGTTCCACGACCAAGAGTTGTTATCTTTCAACCGGAAACGTTGATCAGTCAGCAAATAGCCTTTTATTAATAATTTATTATCCTGGGCTGACAAGGTTAGTGAGACTGTCAGTAAAACAAATATAATTTTAATTTTAGTATTCATTTCTCTATCTGATTATTGTGTTTCTTAAACTTTTAATTATTAAATCGTAATTATTAAATGCAGTAATTGCTATTTCATGTCCTTCAGATACAAACTGCTTTGAAGCCTTTATTAATGATGTTTTTTGAAATTTTGTAGGATGAACCAATCCTCTTAGCATCACATATTCTACTGTTTTACCTAAGGATTGATAGTAAAGGTTAATAAGCGTTTCAACCCCAAATCTTGAATATTTCATTTTATCAATAACAGGTAAGATATCAACTTTTTTCATAGCTCTTTCACCTGTAATTGATTTGAAAGGATTCATTTTATAATTTATTATGGTCTCAGTAGCCTGTCCCAATACCATATCAGCCTTTTCATCAATGATGGGATCAATAAGTTGATAAAAATGATCCTGATTAAGATTTGACAAATCAGCATCAATAAAAACAATGATGTCATTTAATGCTTTTTCTATACCGATTGCCATTGCATATCCTTTGCCCCTATTTTCAGTAAAATGAATATCTGTTATGTTAATTTCATCTTTTAAACTTTCAATGATTTTACCTGTATTATCGGTTGAGCCATCATTTATAACTATTATATCGTTAACCAAATAATTTGCAAATGCAGAACGGATAACACTTTCTACCGTCTTTTCCTCGTTATATGCGCAAATAATTGCTGATGCGTTTTTCATAATATTAATTTTTATCTACAAATTTATTTATTGCCCCTCTGGTGGCTTTTTTACCAATTTCTATTATTTCTTCTGCCTTATAAAAATCATAATTTCCACAAGCATATCTTGAAATATTGATCAAAACATCCGGTTGATAATTTTGTAATGTTAATGTTGATATCTGAAATAGCATCAAACCAATAGTTTCTGTAATCAGGTTGAAATACCCCAGTTTCTCCTTTTTATTTTTTGGGATAATCTCAGCCAACTTATTCTGAAGTCCTTTTAATATTTCAGAGGACATTAAACCGTTCTTTTTCTCTTTCGGTTCAGGTGCATTTGGTTTGTCATCCGGTATAAAAGCATTCACATTCACAATAACCAAAATATCATTTTCCGAACGTTTAACCCGGTTAACCGGCATCGGATTGATCACACCACCATCAATCAGAAGAAGATTATCTTTTTGCATGGGTGTAAAAACAGAAGGGATAGAAATGGACGCTCTTATTGCTTCAAATAAATTACCCTGGGTAAATACAATTTCTTTTTTATTGATAATATCAGTTGCGACAGCAGCAAATGGTATTTTTAAATCCTCAATGTTCATATCCGGTACCAGCTTTCGCATTTCATTAAAGATCCTGTCACCTTTTACAAGCCCACTTGTGCTGAAAGTAAGATCAATCATTTTAAAAACATCCAGCTTGCCGAGAGAGGATAACCATTCTTTATATTCCGGAAGTTTTCCGGTTGCATATACACCGCCTACCAAAGCACCCATTGATGTACCTGCAATAGAAGTTATATTATATCCTTGTCTTTCTAATTCTTCAATAGCGCCAATATGAGCAACACCTCTTGCCCCGCCACTTGACAACACTAATGAAACATTCTTTTTCATAATTTATACTTTATAGTCGTTTAAAAAAATTTCACAAATTTTATTAAGTCAAAAAGCAAATAAGAACCGACAAAACCAGTTCCTCCGGTTACTAATATCATTATAAATGTATATTTATTGTTTTAATTTTCTAACCGTAAATTCATCGTCAGTAAAACCATTATCATAAGTAACCGATGTTGTTATCATTTTGGTTTTGTGATTTTTTTTCAGGTCAGTCATGGTCATATATTTTGAAACCCAGTAACCATCTACCTCTTCGATTTGTTTATTAACTAACTCTTTTACTTTTCTGCTTGTTTTATCGTAATATTCAATTTTGGCGGGATAGTAATTACTTTTATTTATAGTGGCTATTAATTTTGAGTAATCGGTCTTAATGTCCGGGTTAGGAGTTAATTCAAGAACATAAGCATCACCTTCCGTATTTAATATCTTCGGTGTGTATTTATCGGAATAAGGTTTTGCTTCCATATCGTCATAAGAAAAATCGGTTCCGGCAAACTTCTGATTCTTTACATGTGAGGCTATCCTTCTTTCTTTACCAAATGCCGGCATATAGATGTACATTACATCATTTGGCAGCGACAGGAATGCAACACCTGCCTGTGCAGCAGGTGCAGTAAATTTAAACAAACGCATATCGGTTCCTTTTTGTAAAACGGTAGCTTCCCTGATTTTTTCACGTTCGTTTTTATCAATTAAAACGATTTTAATTTTTGAATCCTGGTCTTTTGGTGCATACATTACATCATCCATCCCTTTCAGGATTTGACCTGCATCTTGTGCGTTTGCATTAAATCCTGCTAAAAGGAGTAATGCACTTACTAATACTGTTAAATTTAATTTTTTCATTTTACTTAGTTTTAAATATTTTTAAATTTGATTTATTATTTTTTAAACTTTTATATAGC
>JAIORT010000644.1 GCA_021107975.1 Bacteroidales bacterium
CACTAATTTGTATAATATTTTCATAAAAAATTTGTGAAACCCATTAGATGATATTAAAGTATAAAGTATTAAAATAACCAAAAGGTACGATTGTCCCCCAAATATTGCAGGATTTTTCTTACTTTTGGTGCGATTATAAACGAGTTGAACTAAACCGCCTATCGGCGGTAGTTTTGATTTTTTCGTATCTTTCCAACATTATTATATTATGTGTGTTGTAAAATTCTTAAAAATATGCCTACCAAATCCTTCCTTGCACATAAAAGCAATTTATAGAATACCCATAGAATTAGACATTACTACCCCTGAAATACTAACAAGTGACCTCGGTAAGGCGGTTCAGTCCAACTATGTTTTAAACAAAATTCAAATTCTTCCTTTTTGTTAATATTCACGATTAATTTAACTTTTTCCCAATTAATTAATATTTTTCGGTTAATTTTGAATTTCGGTTAAAACACTATTACGTTGGTAGCAACTTTTCCAAGTATTTCGCAACAATAATAAAAATAATGAGGACAATAAAAAAAATATTAATAGTTGCAACTTTTTTTATATTAACAACTATTAGCAACGGACAAAACTGGCAATGGGAATGGGCTCATACTATTACAAAAAAAGGCTATTTCGCTTGGCTGAATTTTCAGGATAGTGATTTGTTAAATAACTTATATAGTACTTGTCCTTACGATACAATATTATTTTTGCCAGATACAACTTTTTACCACCCGGAACAGACTCCTGAAACTAATAGCAATGTAGCTATTATTATACACAATTCCAGGGGCGAATATATTAGTGCAATAGATATGTATGCCGCCCCAGACTACAAAATTTTCAATCCCAAAATTAATACTGATTACTCTGGTAATAGTTATGCTAGTTGCACTTTTTCAAGTAAAGTTTACATTCAAGATACTATTATCAACCATAATAATTATTCAAATATTTTTTTACCTGATGGGCTTATAGTGAAATTTAACAATCAAAATAAAATTGTTTGGGCAACACTTATTCAAAATACTTTAGGACAATATATTCATGATTTAATAGTATACCCAAATGGAGAGATTTATTGTTTGTCAGAACAGGTAGGTAGCTTAAGCACTCCCACAACAACAATTTTTTTTGAACAAGATACTGTATTTTCAGATCATGATTTTACATCTGTTACGAAACTTGATAACAATAAAAATATAATTTGGCGAAAAGATCTTCACGGTGAAATTTCCTCTTATAATTTAATTCAGGGCAACGACAGCTTATTCTATTTAATTGGTAATACTATTTCCGACATAATCTTGGACCAAGATACGTTATTTCATCCAAATCCAATTCCAACTACAAGTATACCTTTTCTTTTAGTTCTTGATAAATTTGGAAATGTTCAATTTTTTGATTTTCAAGAATTCTTGGTTTACCCTCAGTATTTGGAGGTAAACTCTAATGGCGAAAAATACATTTCGGGTACTATTGTGGACACTTTAATCATATTGCAGGATACTATAATTCCGCCCGAGGATTCATATTATCGTTTTGTTGGAAAGTTTAATAGTTTTTTTCAACCTTTATGGTACTATTATTTACCAAGAATAAATAATCAAAGTCAAGGTTATATGAGTCTCGAATTAGCTCAAGATAATTTAATTTTTATGATTACATGCTACGATGATTTTCAAATTGCTGATACAACCATTTCTATACCTAACGGACAAGAAGCTTTCATTGGTGAATTTAGCTCAAATGGAGAACTTCTTTATATTACCAACACAGTGACTTCATCTGAATTTAATCCGACCTGTTTAACTTTAGATAATTGCAAGAATCCTATAATTTCAGGTTCTTTTCAAGGTGTTTCCTATTTAGGTTCTGATACTATCCATTCATATTCAAATAATACGCATGATGGTTTTATTGCAAAACTTATCAGGAATGAAACCACTAATATAGACCTTGGTTCAGATACATCAGTATGCGAACAATTTACTATGATATTTCCTGCTGATTATCAGTATTATATTGCTAATGATAGTATTTTATTTCTGAATTATTTTTTAGTAAATGAAACAGGGATGTATATTCTAGGATGTGCTGATGAAAATGGATGTTGGGCATTTGACACTATAAACATTCAAATACATCCAGGGCTTGAAATTAACTTAGGTATTGATACAACTATTAGAGAAAATGACACTATAGTATTTTCAATACCTGACCAATATGAGTCTTATTTATGGTTTAATGGATCAACTTCAAATAAAATTACAATTATCGGAAACGAATATGGGATAGGAACTTTCCCTGTTTGGATTGAAGTATCCGATGGGCCTTGTGTTGAAACAGATACAATTCTTCTGACTATTAAAAGTGAATTTGGAATAGCTGAATTTTTAAATAGTGCAATTAATATTTACCCAAATCCATTTACAGATTATTTTACCATAGAAATTAAACCCGAATTTCAGGCTTTAGAAATCATAGATTTAGACGGGACAATTAAACTCTCAAAGGAAATTAAAAAGCCAAATATTAAAACTCTGAAAATTGTAGCAGAGAACCTAACCAAAGGCATATATCTTTTGAAAATCAAAACAAGTAAACAGAACTTAATTAAAAAGATCATAAAGATTAAATAAAAGCTGCTACCAACATGCGATCATAATGCATTGCTGCCATGAAAGTGAAAGTAAAATTAAACATAAGTGGTATGGC
Organism: Bacteroidales bacterium; assembly: GCA_021107975.1. Classification (GTDB taxonomy): domain Bacteria; phylum Bacteroidota; class Bacteroidia; order Bacteroidales; family JAADJA01; genus JAADJA01. The sequence goes on from JAIORT010000644.1 coordinate 2,713, forward strand.
GGCAACGACGTCATATCGCTGATCGTTATGTGGCATTCCCCACATCAGAGTACCCGATTAATTTCTGATGCTAACGACAAAGTGGGGTTAGAAAGAATAGAGAAAATATGATAATTTCGAGAAAATATAAAGTGCTGAATATCAATTACTAAATTTGACGTTAGTCACAATCCCCCTACCATTGAAAAAACAGTTGAGTTTTTTATACAACGAAAAAGGGGGAATAAATAAAGAAAAATGAAAATGATTAAAATATATAAAACACTGAATAACAGTAAATTAATTTTGACGTTGTTTGGAACTATTATAGAAAAATTTATATTTCAAATATAAAATAGACAATGAGGAATAAAATATTCGGAATGTTAAAATTATTTTTTGGAGTAATTAGCCTTGCAGCTGGAATTTATTTCTATTTGAATTTTGGTACTCTTGGTGGTACATGGTTATCTGATTTATTTCCTACAATATTTATAGAATTGTATGGAATTTATCTTTTATATAGTGGATGGACTCAAATTAACGGAATTAAATATATAATTACAATTATAATATGTGGATTTGTAACAGGTATTATGTTCTCAGTGCCAATATTCTTTGATATTATAATTGGGAGTTCAAGTAGATATATTATGGTTAAAATTATTTTATTATTGTTTCTTTTAACAGTTTGCTTTGAAGAATATAATAGATTTAATATAAGAATAAAAAGCAGCGCCAACAGCAAGTAATAGCACATAGCCGCGTTTCGTTCATTAAGACAAAGAATTTGTATATTTGAAGATACAAGAAATCAATATAAGTTCGAGTAAGAAACGGCCCCTGCACCTTGAAGTTTGTAACTTTAAGGACGTCAGACACCGGGATTCCTGCCTTGTTGGCTTTGCTCCGATGAAGCTATGCATAAGCGATGCAGACAGGTACAATCCAATTTAATATAAAAATATTTTGCAATTACAAATTGCAGGTGTCTGCCTGCATTTCAGTTACAAACTGAAATGAGCAAAGAGTTCCCCCTGCCCATCACAGTTTGCAACTGTGATGAATAACTGACAAATACAGTCTGCGACTGTAAACATGTCCGATTAATTACCCCCACCATGTACCTGTAAAGTATTACCATGCACACTAAT
>JAIORT010000060.1 GCA_021107975.1 Bacteroidales bacterium
TGGCGTGTCGCTACTACATGCTATTGCAGGCAAATGATAAAACAAAATGCTTAACACATGAATAAAACACTTATTCTTGCACTTGGAAGCGAAATTCTGACTGATGACGGCATCGGTCTCAGAATAGCAGGCGACCTAAAAAAAGAGCTGACCTTTCAGCATAAACCAAAACTGAAACATCGAATAGATTATGCCTCTGCACTTACAGGAAGTCCGGATTTGCTCGAAATAATCAAAGGTTATGATACACTTGTTATTATAGATGCTATAAAAACAAAAAACGGGAATCCCGGTAATGTTTATCATTATTCTCTCGAAAATTATAAAGAAACCTTTCATCTTGAAAACATACACGATATATCATTTCCCGATACTTTAAAATTAGGAAAAAGAATCGGATTAAAAATCCCGGAGAATGTAAAGATTTTAGCAATTGAGATTTCTGATAATCTGACTTTCGGAAATTCTTTGTCGGAAATTCTTACAAAAAAATATCCTGAAATCCTGAAGGAGGTAAAAAGATATGTTAAGGATATAATTCAGGTTGTTTCATACGTTAATGAATGAAGCTATATTACACAAAATAGATGATGCTTTTTCCGAACCTGTTATGTTAAACTTCTGAATTATTTATAATCCTTCTAAATTTCATTGTCTATAAGTTAATATTAAAAATAAATCTAATTTTGCACTGTTATTTGATTAACAACTGAATTATTAACATATTTATAAAGAATTATTATATGAGTTCACAGGTTCAAAGTATAGTTGAAAAGTATGGCAATGACACTACCCGGCTTATGGATATTCTTATCGAAATCACTAAAGAAAAGGGATGTGTCGATAGCAATAGTATTACTGAGATTGCCAGTCAGCTTAATATTTCACGAGTAGATGTTGAACAAACACTTTCATTTTATCATTTCTTCTCTGAACAATCGCGGGGGAAATATACAATTTACCTTAATAACAGCCTTGTGGCATACATGATGGGAAGGGCTGAAGTTGCCGAAGCATTTGAAAAAGCAACAGGAACAAAATTCGGAAGTGTTTCTAACGACGGTTTATTCGGTTTGTATGATACTTCATGTATAGGAATGAACGACCAGGAGCCGGCAGCTATCATTAATGGTGTTATCTTTCCCAAGGTTACTACTTTCAGGGTTAGAGAACTGATTGCAGGATTCAGAGCCGGAAAATCAGCGCAAGAAATGGTTATCAGTTATGGTGGTGGTCAAAACCAATCTCTCATGATCAAATCAATGGTTACCAATAACCTTAACCGGAGAGGTTCCGTTATTTTTTCCGACTATGAACCCGGAGATTCATTGAAGAAAATGACATCAATGAATACTAAGGAAGTAATTGAAGTGGTAAAAAACTCAAACTTACGTGGAAGAGGCGGCGCAGGATTTCCCACCGGAATAAAATGGGAATTCTGTACTAAATCGGAGGGTGATGAAAAATATCTGCTTTGTAACGCTGATGAAGGAGAGCCAGGTACTTTTAAAGACAGGGTTATTTTAACCGAACTACCGCATTTACTTTTTGAAGGAATGATTATCGCCGGTTATGCAATCGGGGCAAAACAAGGAATCCTTTACCTGCGCATGGAATATGAATATCTGAAGGATCATTTAGACTTTAATTTAAATGAATTCAGAAAAAAAGGCTGGCTCGGTAAGGATATAGCCGGAATTAAAGGATTTGATTTCGATATCAGGATACAATTCGGAGCCGGTGCTTATGTTTGCGGTGAAGAATCAGCCCTGATAGAATCTTGTGAAGGCAAACGCGGAGAGCCGAGGAACAGACCTCCATTCCCGGTTCAGGTCGGTTATCTTGACAAACCCACAGTTGTAAATAATGTTGAAACCCTTTGCTCGGTAGTTAAAATTCTACTCAATGGAGCGGAATGGTATAAAACAATGGGCACTATAGAAACTACCGGTACTAAATTGCTTAGTATCTCAGGAGATATCAGGTATCCTGGAGTTTTTGAAATTGAATGGGGAATGACGATCAGGGAAATGCTTGAAATGGCTGGAGCAATAAATCCCATAGCCGTTCAAGTCGGAGGACCGTCAGGCAGATTGGTCGGAGAAAATGAATTTGACAGAACTATTTGTTATGAGGACCTTCCGTCCGGTGGCGCTATGATTGTTATTGGCGAACAACGGAACATACTGGATGTTGTAAAAAATTTCACCGAATTCTTCATTGATGAATCTTGTGGCTCCTGCGTTCCATGCCGTTATTTGACTGTAATTCTACGAAATAAATTGCAAAAAATCATCGACGGAAAAGGAGTTACCAGCGATATAGATGATCTCGTTAACTGGGGAAAACAAATGAAAATAGCAAACCGCTGTGGATTAGGGCAAACTGCTGCTAATCCCATCCTGGCAAGTATTGAAAATTTCAGGCAAGAATATGAAGCAAAAATTGAAAAAGGAAAGGATTTCGGTACTACATTTAATCTTGAAGCAGCAATACAGGAATCATGCCGTGAGGTAGGCAGATTTCCTTTAGCATAAATTATTAGAAAATAAATTAATTAGGATAACTGTTATGAGCGAAAAAATAAAATTCACGATTGACGGAAAAGAATGTTTAGCCGACAAGGGAACAAACATTGTTGAAGCGGCTAAAGCAAATGGGATATATATTCCCACACTATGCCATTTAGAAGGTATAAAAGCTGCCGGTGCCTGCCGGCTTTGTAATGTAAAAATTAACGGTAAATTTGTAACTGCATGTACCACAGAAGTGGCAGATGGAATAATCATTGAAAACAATACACCCGAAATTCAGGAACTAAGAAAAATAATCATTGAAACATTATTTGTATCGGGAAACCACTATTGCGCAGTATGTGAAAAGAGTGGCAACTGTGATTTGCAGGCATTAGCATACAGATACATGATGCTTGTACCGAGATTCCCTTACGAATTCGAGAAAAAAGAAGTCGATGCATACAGTACAAAACTTTATCTCGACAGAAACAGATGTATTTTATGTAAAAGGTGTGTCAGGTCGATTAAAACAAAAGACGGCAAAAATATCTTTGCAATTAAAGGCAGAGGTTACAAGGAAATGGTCAACATTGATTATGAACTTGCTAATAAAATGACCGACGAGGAAGCCCAAAAAGCTATGGACACTTGTCCGGTGGGATGTATTATAAGGAAAGAAACAGGATACATCACTCCTATCGGTCAGCGTAAATACGATAAAAAGCCAATTGGCAGTGAAATAGAAGAACCCGTAACAAAATAATAAGGAGGAAATAATAATGGCTAAACCTATAGTAGCAACAACAGCTCTCGCCAGTTGTTTTGGATGTCACATGTCATTGCTCGACATTGACGACAGAATCCTGGAATTGATAGAATTGGTAGATTTTAATAAATCTCCGATAGATGATATAAAAGAATTCACACAAATGTGCGACATCGGTATTATCGAAGGAGGATGCGCTAACAGTGAAAATGTTCACGTTTTAAAAGAATTCAGAAAAAATTGCAAGATTCTTATATCACTTGGAGAATGTGCAATCATGGGAGGATTGCCGGCAATGAGAAATGATATACCTATTGAAGAATGTCTTGCGGAAGCCTATCTGAACGGACCATCCACAAAGAACTCTAACATTGAAAAGATTTTACCAAATGATGCAGAGATTCCATGTATCCTCGATAAAGTATATCCTTGCCATGAAATTGTAAAAATTGACTATTTCCTGCCAGGTTGCCCGCCAAGAGCAGATTTGATATGGAATGCTTTAGTAGCACTTGTTACAGGTGATGAAATGAAA
>JAIORT010000175.1 GCA_021107975.1 Bacteroidales bacterium
AAAAAAATTAAAAGAACAGCTTAATCTTGAGATAGATTTCTGAAATGTGATTGACCCGAATTTTACTAATTTTATTCGTGTAAATTAGTGAAATTCGTGTCTATTAATTCCTTTTCCTGCTCCCTTCATAAATTTCAAATTTACAGAACCTGCTTTCAAGCGGTCCGTTGAAAAGTTTAATTTTTCTCGATGGTCGCAATCCTATAAATTTCAGAGCTTCCATATCAGCACTGATGATCCATGATGAATAACCTTTAAAACTTTTTTTAAGTGTGTCTCCGATTTTTTTATAAAGGTCAGTTATATTTTCTGTTGTCATCCTTTCACCGTAAGGCGGATTCATTATCATAATGCCACCATTTTTCAGAGGTTCAAGATCATCAATAAACCTCGTCTTCAGAGTTATAATATTTTCCAATCCTGCTGAGTTTACATTTTCTCCTGCAATCTTCATTATCCTTCCCGATCGGTCAGATCCAATGATTTGATGGTTAAATTCAAGTCTTTTTTCAAGTGCTTCCTTTTTAACTTTCTCCCATAAGTCTTTATCAAAATCCTTCCAGCCTTCAAATCCAAATCTTTTCCTTTTAAAACCCGGCGGAATATTTAAAGCAAATAGGGCTGCTTCAATAGGAATAGTTCCGGAACCGCACATGGGGTCAATAAAATTACTTTTTTTATCCCAGCCACTCAAAAGTATCATTCCGGCAGTTAGAACTTCATTAATCGGAGCAAGACCGGTTGCTATTCGATAACCGCGTTTATGAAGTGATTCTCCCGAGCTGTCAAGCGAAACCGTACTTTCATTCTTAAAAATCCTTACGTTTATTCTCAGGTCGGGATTATAAGTATCCACGCTGGGGCGCTTTCCGGTTTTTTCTCTGAACCGGTCGGCAATGGCATCTTTGGTTTTAAGCGCCAGATATTTTGAATGAGTAATATTTGAATAACTCGTTATTCCTTCAATGGCAAAGGTCCGGTTTACATCGAGATATTCACCCCAATCAATTTTTAAAATTTCATTATACAACTGATCTTCATTTAAAGCTTTGAAAGTTGCAATAGGTTTTAGGATACGAAGTGCTGTCCGGCTCGAATAATTGGCTTTGTACATCAATTCCTTGTTACCTTCAAACTGAACACCCCTGTTTATAATTTTAGTTTTTGAAGCACCTAAGTCCAATAATTCTTCTGCCAGAACTCCTTCTAAACCGGCAAAGGTTTTGGCGATTAAAATATTTTTGCCATTTATTTGTTTTGCGTCATTAATAGTCATTATTAATAATTTACGTATATTTTACAATTTGACAAAAATACATATTATGACCATAAGCAGGCACAGGAAAAATATTACAAATTAATAAAAACTGAATTAAAAAAATCAGCAGAACTATATGCAGAAATATATGATCAGGACGAAAAAATTAAACTTTTAACAGAATCTGCATTAAATTGTTGAAAAACTCAATAGAGTTTGTCCATAATATCAACTTAATAACTCCTTTAGGAGTTGAACATTGGTAGAAAACATAAAGACAAATCAGATTATGCTCCGTAGGAGCATTACAATCAGCTGGATATTAGTTTTACCCCTACGGGGTAATTCGTTTTTTATATTTATGTTTCTACCAACGTATAGTCCCTCCGGGACATTATAGACAAACTCTAAATGAAAAAACAATGGGCAAAATCGATAAATCATTAAAGGTGGTTTTCGCATTAAACTAAAAATATTCTGTGAAAATCTGAGTAATCCCCGCCTTTGCCGGCAGGCAGGTGTGGTGCAATTTTTATTTGGCTTATAGTCAGTCATTAAAATACCGTGAACAGTTACAAATATTAAAAGGATGTTCCTGTCCGTCATCGAACACCAGATGTTCGAAAGCATGTCATAAATAAAAATCCAAAAAATAATACCGGAAGTTAATTTATTGAAAAAGAGTTTTATACTTTTGATAGCATATTTATTGCTTAGTGTAAACTTCTTAATTTCAAAAAACAAAATATGATCTTTAAATGGTTCATCAGGCATCAATGGAAAGAGATGAAGCGGTCATCTATCTGGCAGAAAAGTGTTGCCATTAATATTGTACTTGGTTTTTTTCTGTTGCTAATGCTACTGTATCTTCTGATACTCGGGCTTTTTATTGATAAAATCTTAGAAGAATTATATCCTGACAGAGATCCGGTTGTTATTTTTAACGGGATTATCCTATATTACCTCGGTATCGAATTTTTTCTTCGGTTCTTTATGCAATCCCTTCCCACCCTTAATATTGAAACGTATTTGCATTTACCAATAAAAAAGTCATCCATTGTTCACTATGTTGCCTCAAAATCTGTTGTAGTAGTTGGGAATTACCTTTCGTGGCTGGTGTTTTTTCCGTTTGCGTTTAAAGTTATTGCCCCTGCTTATTCAACAGCAACAGCTTGGGTCTGGATAATTTCGATGATTTTATTAATTTTCAGTAATAATTTCCTGGCAACATATATTAAACGGCAATTAACCGGAAAACCTGTTATTGTTGGTGTTTTCGGTTTGGTTATGATATTGCTGATTTTGTCAGACTATTTCGGTTTGATCTCCTTATCAGTTCTTTCATCTTATTTATTTGGTCAATTATTAAAACAACCATTGTATATCGTTGTTCCTGCATTGATATTGATTTTTACATATTCGCTGAATTACTTTTTCCTGAAATCGAGATTATATCCCGAAGAAGTTATTCTGAAAAAGAAAGATAAAGTCGATTCGCTTTCGAATATCAAATACCTGAAAACACTTGGGCTGACGGGACAGCTAATATCATTGGATCTAAGACTGCTTTGGAGGCACAAAAGAACACGGTCAATTATATACATGGCTCCTATTTTTCTCGGATATGGATTTTTCTTTTATCCACAGCCTGTTTACCATGAGGCTTATGGTTTCCTGATTTTTGTAGGAATTTTTATGACAGGCGGTATGATGCTAAACTACACAAACTATTGTTTCGGTTACGAAAGCAATTATTTTGATAACATTCTTGCTAATTACAAAGATTTTGAACGATACATCCGGGTAAAATACCTATTTGCTGTTTCGATCGCCACAGTATGTTATGTGTTAACTATCCCGTATGTTTTTTTCGGAACGGATATTTTACTTATCAACTCGATGACTTTTTTGTATAACATAGGATTCCTGTCGTTTGTGCTGTTCTATTTCGCAACGTTTAGCAAAAAGAGAATGGATTTACGAAAAGGCGCTGCATTCAATTACCAGGGACTTGGCGCTTCGCATTGGTTATCCATGTTGCCGGCGTTTTTACTGCCGGTTATCATTTATTTGCCTTTTAGCTGGGCAGGTGTTCCAAAAGCAGGATTACTTTTTATCGGAGCATTGGGTGTTGCCGGTCTGTTGTTTCATAAAACAATGCTTAATATTATTTTGAAACAATTCCTTAAAAGGAAATATGTTATGGCGGAAGGGTTCAGGGAGTAAGATAAAAGACAAAAATTATGGTTCTACTGCAAATTTAGTGGGTAATTGAAAATAACAAATCACAATAATCAAATATCAAATAAATTACAAAATCCAATATCAAAATCTCAAACTGCCGGTTCACTCCAGCGCCTGGGTACAAAGTCAGGTTTGAAATTTGAAGTTTCAAAAATTGGAATTTATTTGATATTTGTCCCGATAGTTATCGGGATGCTTTTTGGAATTTATTAGAACTATTCCATTAAAAACGTAGTGGAACCAAAAACTATATTTTATATGATAGAAGTTAAAGATTTGACAAAGGTTTACAGTGACGTTACAGTATTAA
>JAIORT010000028.1 GCA_021107975.1 Bacteroidales bacterium
GGGCTTCGGGAAATCAGCAAGAAGTTCAATTTTCTGAACGGCCGGGACTTTCGGGACTCTGTGCGGCGCATACAACGGCACGGAATCCTGGTCGTGGGTTCCTTTATCATCGGTTTGGACGTAGATGAACAGGGCATCGGAAAACGCATCGCCAAAGCAGCCAGCCAGTACGGCGTGGACCATCTCAACGCGCTGTTTCTGACGCCCTTGCCCGGCACGCGCTTGTGGAACCAGATGAAAGCAGAGGACCGCATCGCTCTCGATACATTCCCGGAAGACTGGAAATACTACACGCTGACCTTCCCGGTAGCCCGGCATAAACATCTTTCTCTGGATGGTATCAGTTACGAGATGCTCTCCTGCGACCGGACTTTCTATTCTATGCCGCGCATTCTACGCCGCGTTTGGGGCAACCTATGGGGACGCCGCCAACCGCTGATCGGTCTGGTGGGTAATCTCTCATACAGGAAAAACCTTCAGTTGAGTTGTAAAGCATACGCTGCCTTCAAGCGTTACATAGGCAATAGGCACGACTGTGTAAAAAAATTATGAAAAAAATAGTGCTTGGCTTTTTGAAAACAATAACTTCGGAAAAATGGATTAACAATGGCATCAACACCGACAGGGGATTGACCTGCACCTTGAAGTTTGTAACTTCAAGGACATTAGACACCAGGATTTACAATCCAAATTCTAAATTTCAATTTAATATTCTTATCTTTGTAAGAACAAAATGTAAAATTACTTTGTAACAGGTAGTCTCCGTATAACATGCAAAACATAGAGTATTATATGGAAATTTGCAGCTTAATAATATGTTATCTGAAAAAAGGGTATAATGGACAAAAAGGAATAATCAACTATGAGAAGAAAAGATAAAGAAATCTCTGATGAGTCTGGCATCGAAGCCATTATTAAAAAAACCAATGTCTGCAGGCTCGGTATGGTTAACGGAAACAAACCATATATTGTGCCCCTCTGTTTCGGCTATCACGACAATGTTCTTTATTTTCATGGTTCTTTAAAAGGCCGGAAAATAGACCTCATACGAAAAAATCCAAACGTGTGCTTTGAATTCGATCTAATTACCGAAACTATAGAATCAGAAAATGCATGTGACTGGAGCATGAAATATCAAAGCGTTATAGGTTTCGGTAAAGCCGTTTTTATTGAAAGCTCAAATGAAAAGCGCAAGGCACTTAGCATAATCATGGGTCAATACTCTGATCGACCATTCCAGTTTCCTGAAAACATGTTAAAGGCAACGGCAGTAATCAAAGTCGAGATAGAAAGTATGACCAGCAAACATTCCGGATTTTAATAAATTGCTGATTTCATATAACCTTGCACCTTAAAGTTTGTAACTTTAAGGATATTAGACACCAGGATTTATAATCCAAATTAATATTAGATTTATACTTAAATTCGCAGTATAAAACTTTTAAACTGGTAATGAACGACAATGCAAAATTTGAAACACATAACTTTCGCAATATCAACACTATAATTTCTTGATTATTTGCAAAGTTTATGCGTTTCAGTATATTTAAATTTACTTCCGTGAAAAGCAACTATATCCGTATAGCGGTTCTGTTAGGCTCGATTTCGATAATCGGGATCATCCTTTTCCAGTTGTACTGGGTTAATAAATCATTCGACCTGGCTGAAGAACAATTTAACAAAACTGTTGAGATCGCCTTGTATAATGTAGCGGAAAAGATGGCAATGTTCACCGGCTCGGAATTACCCAATGAAAACCCGGTAAAGCAAATCTCATCCAATTATTTCATAGTGGATATCAACGATGTGATAGATGCTAGGATATTAGACCATTACCTTAAAACCGAATTTGAATACAGCAACATTAACATTAATTATGAATATGCCATTTACGACTGCGAAACCGACAGAATGGTATTTGGTAATTACATCAATCCTTCGGAAACAAAAAATAATAAAAAGAGAAAATTTCAAAAGTATGATGAATTTACTTATTATTTCGGGATAATGTTTCCTTCAAAAACATTATACATCCTGAACACCATGAATATTTGGGTAATTTCTTCTTTTGTATTGATCACAGCCATTATTTTCTTTGCTTATGCAATTTTTATTATACTCCGGCAGAAAAGGCTGTCGGAAATTCAGAAAGACTTTATTAACAACCTTACTCATGAATTTAAAACACCTATCTCCACTATTGGAATCTCTGCAAACGTTTTGTCCGATCCTGAAATAATAAAGGATGCTAACCGCCTTTCGAATTATGCCGCAATCATCGCCGACCAAAACAAAAGGCTGGAAAACCAAATTGAAAAAGTGCTGCAGATTGCACGAATTGAGAAGAAAAAATTTACCCTTAAAGCAGAGGAAACCGACATGCATGAAATTTTGAAACATGTTGCGAAAAGCTTTGAAATGAACATCAAAGATATGAACGGTAATATAAACCTTGATCTGCAGGCAAAAGAAACAAAAGTAACAGCCGATAAACAACATGCAACAAATCTTTTTTACAATCTGATAGATAATGCCATTAAATATTGTAGAAAAAAACCTGACATCACTATTAAAACATACAATTCGGGTAACTCGTTATATTTAGAAATTTCAGATAAAGGAATCGGGATTGAAAAAAAATATATTTCAAAGATATTTGACAAATTTTTCAGGGTTCCGTCAGGAAACGTCCATAATGTGAAGGGTTTCGGATTAGGGTTGAATTACGTAAAAAGTATTATCATTGCACATGATTGGAAAATAAAAATTGAAAGTAAAATAAATGAAGGAAGTAAATTTACGATAATTATTCCGGGAAAAAGTTAAAGGTTTAATGTTTCATGTTCTTTTTACCCATACGGGCTAACTTCGTGTCGCTTTTATCTTAATAACTATGGTTCAAAATAAACCGAAAATATTATACGTTGAGGATGACATTTACCTGAGTTATGTTACTAAAGATAACTTAGAGTTGAAGGGTTATGACATTACTTTTTGCAAGGATGGTAAGAATGCTTTTGAAGCTTTCTCGAATAACAAATTCGACCTTTGTATCCTGGATGTGATGCTTCCTGAAATGGACGGCTTTACCCTGGCGCAAAAAATCCGCAAATCAGACAAGGATATTCCTATTATTTTTCTTTCTGCCAAATCACTGAAAGAAGACAGGATTACGGGATTTACAGTTGGAGGAGACGATTACATTACCAAACCTTTCAGCATAGAAGAACTCGTATTAAAAATAGAGGTTTTCCTGAAAAGAAGTAAAATTAGCACCGGAAATGAAATACAAAGTTCTGTTCAAAAAATAGGCGATTACTTTTTCGATTCGAAAAATCTGTTGTTAAAATATAAAGATGAAACAAAAAGACTGACCTCACGCGAAGCTGATCTGCTGAAGTTTTTTGTTCTGAACGCAAATAAAGTTCTTAAAAAGGAAGATATCCTGAATGAAGTATGGGGAGACGACAGCTATTTCAACAGCCGGAGTCTTGATGTGTTTATTTCAAAATTAAGAAAATACCTCAAAAATGATTCAAACATCCGGATCAATAATATTCACGGGATTGGGTTTATTTTAACGATTAGCTGATCTTATTATTGAGCCTACTCCAAAAAGTTAGAAGTTAAAAAAATGCCACAAAAACACCAAGTCACAAAATTTCACAAAATAATACATACCAGCCAAATACCTTTGGTGAGATTTTGTGTTTTAGTGCTTTAGTGGCGAAAAAGCGACTTTTCGGAGTAGATTCATTATTGAATAATAAACCTTTCTACCTGAATTATATCATTATTTATTAGTTTT
>JAIORT010000860.1 GCA_021107975.1 Bacteroidales bacterium
ATTATGGTTCTTTTTAATTTTTTCAAAATTTTTTATGAAAATTTTTTATGAGGCTTTATTGCTAATTCTCAATCCTTAATATTACTTTTGCACCCATTTTTGAAAAAAAGGACATGACAGAAATAAGAAACATTGCTATTATAGCTCACGTTGACCATGGGAAAACCACCCTCGTTGACCGGATATTACACCAGGTGAAATTATTCAGGGACAACCAGGACATGGGGGAACTGATACTTGATAATAACGACCTGGAACGGGAAAGGGGAATTACCATCCTTTCAAAAAATGTATCGGTCAGGTACAAAGACACCAAAATTAACATCATTGATACGCCGGGACACGCTGACTTCGGAGGAGAGGTTGAGCGTGTGCTGAATATGGCTGACGGGGTTTTGCTGGTTGTGGATGCATTCGAAGGTCCTATGCCTCAAACCCGGTTTGTCCTCCAAAAAGCCATCGGGCTGAACCTGAAACCAATAGTAGTAATCAACAAGGTGGACAAATTTAATTGTGATCCTGAATGGGCACAGGAAGCCGTTTTGGAATTGATGTTTAACCTGGATGCTTCCGAGGATCAACTGGATTTCCCCACAGTATTCGGTTCGGCTAAAGCAGGCTGGATGGGTAAAGACTGGAGTGAACCTGCACAAGACGTTAGTTATTTACTTGACATGATTATTGAGCATATTCCTCCTGTAACACAAAAAGAAGGAACTGTTCAGCTTCAGATATCTTCAATTGATTATTCATCTTATGTAGGACGAATAGCTGTTGGCAGAATTTCCCGTGGTAATCTTACCTGGGGCGAAAATGTATCGCTTGTAAAAAAAGATGGAAGAGTGATAAAATCGAAAGTAAAGGAACTGTATGTATTTGAGGGTTTGGGCAAAGAAAAGATAAAAACACCTGTTCTTTCAGGCGAAATTGTAGCTGTTCTCGGAATATATGGTTTTGATATCGGAGATACAATTGCAGATTTTGAAAATCCTGAAGGACTGAAAAGCATTGCTATTGACGAACCGACAATGAGCATGTTATTTACCATCAATAATTCACCATTTTTCGGTAAAGAAGGGAAATATGTTACTTCACGGCATTTAAAAGAAAGGCTCTATAAGGAAACGGAAAAGAACCTGGCGCTTAAGGTAGAGGAAACGGGTACGCCTGAAGCTTTCAATGTTTATGGTCGCGGTATTCTCCACCTTTCAATTTTGATTGAAACCATGCGCCGCGAAGGTTATGAATTGCAATTGGGGCAACCTAAAGTGATCATTAAAGAAATTGACGGTAAAAAGCATGAGCCTATTGAGATACTGACCGTTAATGTTCCGGAGCATTTCTCAGGAAAAGTTATTGAGCTGGTTACTGCACGTAAAGGTGAACTGCTGAATGTTGAAACAAAGTCGGACAGGGTAAACCTGGAATTTCATATTCCCGCCCGCGGTCTTATAGGATTAAGGAACAAAGTGCTGACTTCTACAGAAGGTGAAGCAATTATGGCACATCGTTTTAAAGCGTATATGCCGTGGAAAGGGGAGTTGCCTATCCGAAAGAACGGCTCACTTATCGCAATGGAAACAGGAATGGCAGTAGCTTATGCCATTGATAAACTTCAGGACAGGGGTCGGTTTTTTGTGGCACCCGGAGAAAATGTTTATGCAGGAATGGTAATTGGTGATAACAACAAGGAAGATGATTTGGATGTGAAAGTTACCAAAACGAAAAAGCTAACCAATATGAGGGCATCGGGTGCTGACGATAAAGTGAGGATTGCACCACCGGTCAGGTTCAGCCTTGAGGAAGCGCTGGAATACATCAAAGAAGATGAATACCTTGAGGTTACGCCAAAATCCTACCGAATGCGGAAAATACTGCTGGATGAAAACAAACGGAAAAGGGCTGGTAAAGTTTAATACCTTTTCTTTTTTTTCTTTTTCTTAAACTCTCCTCCGAAGTAATCTTGTTTCCTGGATTTTCGGGGATCGGGCTTTGAAATTTCAGCGGTTATTTTTATTCCCTGGAATGTGGCATTTTTAAATCCGTTTAGTATTTCATTCTCAAACTTTTTATCCACCTCGAAAAAAGAAAAGTTTTTCAGAATATCAATTTTACCGATGCCAATGTTGCGTCGTTTGGTGTAATCGTTTATCAGTCCTATCATACGGGGAGGTGTCAGGTTGTTTGTTGATCCTACATTGATAAAAAAGCGGGTAAAGGAAACCGGTCTTTTAATTTCTTCATCTTCTCTTTTTTGCTTAGATTCGCTTACGGTCAGGTCAGGAGCATTTTTATAATAGTTTAAGAACCGGTTGAATTCAAGTGATACAAAACGTTTGATCAGGTCTTCCCTGCTCAACCATTCCAGCTTTTTATAAATTACCTCCATGTAATTTTCAATCTGCATTTCATTAACCTCAATGTTTTCCATGCGATCGATAAGGTTGAATAATTGTTTTTCACAGATATCCCTGCCCGACGGAATCTTTGATTTTGTAAATTTTTTATTGATAAGCTTTTCGAGGCTTTTTATTTTGTTGATTTCCCGGGTATGAATTATGGAAATCGAAATACCGCTTTTGCCTGCCCTGCCCGTACGACCGCTTCGGTGGAGATAAATTCCCAACTCATCAGGTAATTTATAGTTAATAATATGGGTCAGGTCATTTACATCCAGCCCCCTTGCTGCAACATCTGTTGCCACGAGCATTTGCAAATGTTTTTTTCTAAACCCATTCATTACATAATCGCGCTGAGCCTGCGATAAATCACCATGCAAAGCATCGGCATTATAGCCGTCGTTTTTAAGCTTTTCAGCAACTTCCTTGGTTTCCCGCCTTGTGCGGCAAAAAACTATACCGTAAATATCCGGGTTGATGTCAGCCATACGTTTTAATGCTTCGTACCTGTCTTTGGCTTGAACCATGTAAAACAAATGTTTAACATTATCAGCTCCCGAGTTCCTTTTTCCGACGGATATCTCTTCAGAAACATTCATATAGTTTTCTGCAATTCGCTGAACCTCTTTTGGCATAGTTGCCGAAAACAGGAAGGTTCGTTTTGCCTGGGGAGTAGTAATAAGGATTTTATCTAATTCATCTTTAAAACCCATGTTAAGCATTTCATCTGCTTCATCAAGAACCAGCCACCTGATGTTGTTCACTTTCAGCGCTTTTCTGTTGATCAGGTCAAGAACACGACCGGGTGTGCCAACAACAATCTGTGGATTGTTCTTTAATGCTTTTAATTGTTTGGTAATATCTGCCCCTCCATAAATTGCCGTGTGTTTAAGGTCAGGGATATACTTTGCGTATGATTCAAGGTCTTTTGTAATCTGAATGCATAATTCACGGGTCGGACTTAAAACAAGAGCCTGGACATTCTTTGATAAAAAATCAATTTGTTGCTGGATAGGTAATCCAAAACCGGCAGTTTTTCCGGTTCCGGTCTGAGCGAGTGCAACCAGGTCCTTTTCCGAATTTAAAATTGCAGGGATAGTTTTTTCCTGAATCGGTGTCGGATTAACAAAACCAATATTTTTTACAGCCTTTAAGAGTTCATGGCTAAGACCCAGTTCTTCAAATGTATTCATGTGTTTTTTTGTTTTTCCCGTAGGAATAGAGTATCCGCATCCGAGGGTGTTTTTATCAGGCGGCAAATGTACCCTTATTTTTTAATAATCAGTAAAAGAAATTGGTTGTTTAGAAATGGTTGAATTTGTTGAATCGGTTAAATCGGTTGAATTTGTTAAATCGGTT
>JAIORT010000502.1 GCA_021107975.1 Bacteroidales bacterium
TAAGGGACTTGCACCCTCTGGAAAATTTATAACCCATTCTTCTGCTTTTGAAAATTTATTTGTATTTTTGAGATTTTTCTCAAGCTTCCGAATGGGTGTGCTCATGCTCATGCTGGGCACACACAATAAATATAGGTCATTTGGCGGATAATGAAAAATTTGAAAATAGTTATATATTTCAAAATATTTAGTAGGTTGACGGGTAGGTGTTTCAAAATGCCAAACGCCCCATATTCTAAACGTCAGACTGTCTAAAAACTATTAAAAAGTAATTATTTTGATAAAATAACAAAACGTATGATTTTAAAAAACAGCTATTTAGAAAATTACAGATTGAGTACAAATAACAATATTCGGGGTTATTAGACAGACTGCCGTTACCGCCAAGCAAAGAAACTAGCAAGTTGCGGAGAATAATCTATATATTTGTCGCAAATTATGCGAAGAATGAAAATTTACATACACGAGCAAGATAATTAGGCTGATTTTACTTGGGACAACAAGCAAGTTTTATTAATATTAGCTAAAACTAGAAACCTGCAAGGAAAACTTATAGGTAGAATGGAAACACTTGGTTTTGACTTGCAAAATGAAGCCGTATTAAATACACTGACTTTAGACGTTCTAAAATCATCTGAGATTGAGGGTGAATATTTAGAAAAAGAACAGGTGCGTTCTTCAATTGCAAGAAGATTAGGAATTGATATTGCAGGTTCTGTTGATTCTGAAAGAAATATTGATGGAATAGTTGAAATGATGTTGGATGCTACTCAACGTTATGTAGTTCCTCTTACAGCAGAAAGATTATTTGATTGGCACGCAGCTCTATTTCCAACAGGTAGAAGTGGAATGTATAAAATAACTGTTGCCGATTGGAGAAAAGAAGGACCAATGCAAGTTGTTTCTGGACCAATGGGAAAAGAGAAAATACATTACGAAGCTCCAAAATCTGAGCGAGTAGCTGATGAAATGAATAATTTTTTGGATTGGTTTGAAAATGAAAATGGATTAGATTTAGTATTAAAAGCAGCTATTGCACACTTGTGGTTTGTAACAATACATCCTTTTGATGATGGAAATGGGCGGATTACAAGGGCTATAACGGATATGTTGCTAGCTTGTTCTGATAAAAGTATTCAGCGATTTTATAGTATGTCTGCCCAAATTAGAGTAGAGCGTAAGGAGTATTATGCTATTTTAAAAAAAACACAAAAAGGTAATTTAGATATTACGGAATGGATTTAATGGAAATTTGACTAAAAAAATACGATAATAAAAAATAGTTTAAAATATTAGCAATAAGTTTATTGATAGCTGGTGCCACTGTTAAACTGGTACTGAACGAGAAAGCAAAATATAAAACACATAACTTTCGTAATATTAGCACTCTAATTACTTGGATATTTGTAAAGTTTATGCGTTTCAGTATAACCAAAAACATAATCGCCTTGAATAAAATTAATCAAACCTTCGAAAATATCAAAGTTGTATTATTCCCTCCGAAACCAAAAGAATTTGATAAAACATTTTTTACTTCAATATTTTTCAACAAATTTGTAACAGGGCTAAAGCTTAATTCTTTCATCTGTTGTGTGAAATTCAGATTGGGAAATATTGTCTGATTTATTATTGACAAAACACTTAAAACCGCTTCTATTCCGCCGGCAGCACCCAGTGTATGACCGGTAAACCCCTTGCTTGAACTTAGCTTTGGTATTTCTGAACCGAATATTTTCTCAATTGCATTTCCTTCCGAAAGGTCGTTATTAACCGTACCTGTTCCGTGAGCATTAATATAATCAATCTCATCAGTTGAAAGCCGGCTCATATCAATAGCTCCTTTCATTGCTAAATAAGCTCCATAGCCCTCAGGTGAAGAAGCTGTTTGATGATATGCATCGCAGGAATTATTATAACCTTTTAATTCGCACAATATTTCTTTGTTCGCTGAATTTGCGGCTCTTTCAGATTCTAAAACTAAAAAACCTGCTCCTTCGCCAAGTGTGAGTCCGTTCCTGTTATTATCAAATGGTTTACAACCGGTTTTATCAAGTATCATCAAAGTGTTAAATCCGTTCAGTGTGAATTTGGTCAGTGAATCGGTACCACCTGCAATTACCCTGTCCAGAATACCATTCTTAATAAGTCTTGCCCCGAACATTATTGAATTAGCTGATGATGAACAAGCTGTGCTAATAGTTGTGATGTAATCCTTAACTCCGAGAAAATCTGCAATTTTTTCGGTACTGTCGCCACAATCATGAGTAATAATATCTTTTAATTTCCCTGCTTTATTGTCTTTGATAAATTTGCTGAAGAAATATTCGCTTTTATCCATTCCGCCGACAGAGGTGGCAGAAACAAGCCCTGTTCTTTTTTCGGAAATATCTTTAATGCCGGAGCTTATAACTGCTTCTTTTGCTGCTATCATCCCCAACAATGCGGTTCTTGTATAAGCCAAATTATCACAAGGAGTTGCAATTTCCAATAATTCTTCATTTGAGGCTTTAACTTCAGCAACCGGTAGCTCGTTCTTATGAATAGTATTTAGATAGGATGTAAAGCCAATACCGGTTGCTGACAGGTTTAATGAATTTAAAACCTCACCGGCATTGTTGCCAATAGCCGAAATAATACCAATTCCCGTTACAAAAACCTTGTCGGACATTTATTTGTTCCCCTTAATAAATTCAGCCATTGTTCTCACGGAAAACAATATCGTCTTTCCTTCTTCGGCTGTTTCTATTTTTAATCCGTATTTTTTTTCTAATAAAACTATCAATTCAAGAGCATCAATTGAATCTAATCCTAAACCCTCGACAAAAAGCGGGGCATCGGTTTCAATATCTTCAATTTCCATTTCTTCAAGATTTAATACTTCTATTATCTCTTTTTTTAATGTGGTTATAAGGGCTTCCATGTATTTTTAAATTAGATTAAATTTTATGGTTCTACTGTTTATTTTAAAACTAATGCGTAAATGCTTAAATGCGTAAATGTTATTTCATTTTATCATTTAAGCATTTAATCATTCATATATTTCCCAAATATTTTCCGGTTCAAAATTAATGTTTCTGCCATTATTTTTTTTATTTTCTTTTTCAACTAAAAACAGAAACGATTCATATTTATTTTCCTCATATTCAACCCAACCTGAAATACAGCTTTTAATTTTTGATGTATTAAATAAAATATTTATATAATTATAGAGAAAATCAGGGTTAAATTTTTCAGAAATAAAAAATGTGCTTTCCCCCATAATTTTATTACGAATACATATTTCACCAATCATAATATTCGGCAAAGTATAAACAAACACCGAAGGACTGGGAAAATAATTTGATTTATCTTTAATAGTGTTGTAATATTTAATATCCGTGTCTATTGATGAACCGGAATTTGAAATTATTACTCCGATTTCATCATTTTTATATGAGCTTAATAAATCGTCCTGCTTTAGTAACAGTTCAGAAGTAATAAAACCTAATTTGCTCAGATTATCCATCTTAAAAAATTTAGGATAACCAATTTTGTAATTTCTATAAACGGATTTTATAAAATCAGGGAAACCTGCATAATTATCCTTTACATAATCAATCTTGTTATTAATAATAACTTTATTAAAACGAATGATACAGGAACTTGTTATTTTTAGATTTTTTAATAGCATTGAAAAAATATCTGAATTGATTATTTAAATTTCGCTTACGATTTACACATTAGAATAAACCCATGTTGGGAACCTTCATAATG
>JAIORT010000358.1 GCA_021107975.1 Bacteroidales bacterium
TGGATAAAGGGGTTGTAACAAAAGAAATTGAAAGTAAATACAAGTAATTAATCCCAAAATTTCGGGAGAAACGAAAAAGCTACAAAATCCCTTTCTAAGCATAGTAAGAACAATATCACTGATAGCCACAGAGAAAAACAATCTGTGTTAATCTGAGTAATCTGTGGTGAAAAAAAAAATCCTATTTCCGTTCAACTCAAATATATTAATATACAATATTTATATATCTTTACACACAATAAAAATAAATAAACAGGAGGAACAATTATGCAAAACAAAAACACAAGAATTTCAGGTAAACTAAAAAAAATTATCAGCGGATTGGCATTAGCCTCGCTGTTATGTGCTGTTACTGTAAATGCACAGCAAATAGTTAATGGTAATTTTGAAACCGGCGACTTTACATCCTGGACAGTTACAGGACCTCACACGGCTAATGTTGTTCAGTATCAGGGAAGCTGGTGCGGTCATATTCACATTAATACAGGTAATGCTTCAAACTCAGGCACACCAAATGCACAATGGCAAATGGTAGGTCAATCAATAGCTTTACCGGATGTGGCAGATACATTGAATTTTTATATGGCAGTATCCGGTTCAAACTGGCATAATGGCGGATATGTCTGGATAATGGATGCCGATTCTGTCGGTACTTATACAAAGCTTTACAGGACAGGTGGTGGCGGCGGAAGCGCACAAACGTATCCATGGGAATTTCACCAGGTAAATATTGAAGCATGGGCAGGCAAACAAGCTACTTTTTATTTTGCAGGACATAACTCAAACGGATATGGCGACCATCAGTGCGATATCTATTTTGATGATATCAGTGTATTTCCAACAGTCCTTGATACTATATTACCTACCGTAACAGTGAATATTCCTAACGGAGGAGAAGAATGGACAGGCGGAGAAACTTATGATATTCAATGGACTGCCGATGATGATATAGGTGTGGTATCAGATATTGTTTATTATTCTATTGATAATGGAACAAACTGGTCTGTTATTGCATCACACACAGGTAATCCTCAAACCTGCGAATGGACTGTTCCGAATATGCCATCAACAGAATGTCTTGTAAAAGTTCTTGTTTGCGATGGCGGGAATAATACTGCTTTTGACGAATCGGACGATGTATTTACAATTCTTGAAAATCCTAATCAAATATTTATTAACAACGATTTTGAGACGGGTGATTTTACAGGCTGGGATGTTACAGGACCTCATACGGCTAATGTTGTTCAATACCAGGGAAGCTGGTGCGGTCATATTCATATTAATCCCGGTCATGCTTCAAACTCAGGCACACCAAATGCACAATGGCAAATGGTAGGGCAATCTGTATTTATTCCGGGCGTGGCAGATTCGCTGAATTTCTATATGGCAGTATCCGGTTCAAACTGGCATAATGGCGGATATGTCTGGATAATGGATGACGATTCTGTCGGTACTTATACAAAACTTTATAATACAGGCGGTGGCGGCGGAAGCGCACAATCATATCCCTGGGAATTTCACCAGGCAAATATTGAAGCATGGGCAGGCAAACAAGCTACTTTTTATTTTGCAGGACATAACTCAAACGGATATGGCGACCATCAGTGCGATATCTATTTTGATGATATCAGTGTGTCCCCTCTAATTCCTGATACAATTTCACCAACAGTTACTGTTGACATACCGAATGGCGGCGAAGTCTGGACTGTGGGACAAACAAAGGAAATTGAATGGACTGCCCAAGACGATATGGGCATTAGCTCCGATAGTGTGTTCTATTCTATTGATAATGGTTCTGACTGGATATTCATCGCTGCTCATAGCGGAAATCCTCAAAGCAGCGATTGGATAATACCTAACACTCCTTCAACACAATGCCTTGTAAAAGTTATAGTATATGACGGAGGAGATAATTCTGCAATAGACATTTCGGATGCAGTATTTACTATTACTGCCGATGCATCTGCGCCCACTGTTGAAGTTATTGAGCCAAACGGTGACGAAGTCTGGGGTACTTTTGAATGGCACACTATTACATGGACTGCCGATGATAACGTAGGTGTTGTAGGTGACAGTATTTACTATTCAATAAATAACGGGGGTGAATGGACATTAATAGCAAGTCATACCGGAAATCCGCAAACTTATTCGTGGCAGGTTCCTAATACACCATCAGATGAATGTCTTGTAAAAGTAAAAGTGTTTGATGCCAGCAACAATAGCACCGAAGATATTTCGGACGGAACATTCACAATTACTTATATAGAACCTCCCCCACTAACTTATGCAGTTGTAATTAAGCAATCAACCTATAATGATCCCGACTGGCTGGCAGTTGCCGATGCACTTTTGGAACGATACGGAGGACAGCTATTTATTTGGGAAAATTCTTTAAATGATGTTCAGGATGATGTTGCAGATTTTAAACCTTCTCATGTCGGATTTATTTGCGATGTACCAACTGCATCGCCAAGTTTTGTTCAGAACAGTGTATGGCAATTTACAAGGGCGCTTGATGATGATGCTTACTGCGATGCTGCCTGGGGTATTATTACCGGATATGATGCACAGGATGCCTTGAATCTTGTTTCAGGTCCTACAGGTTTTGAAGTAAAGACTAATCTTGGCGGAACTACTTCTTGTAATGTAAATTATTTTACTCAGGGAATTTCTACCAGTGAAGCCACTTATAATCAATATTTCGTAAAATATCCTGATTCTATTTCAACTGTTACATATAACGATGGGCCTACTGACAGGACCGAATGGCTTGTTACAATGATTAATGATGGCATTGATATCTTTGATTATGACCCTGTGGATATTTTTTATACAAGTGGGCATGGTTCTCCAAATTCCTGGCAAATGCATTATCCTACTTCAGGAAATGAAGGGTTTTTCCGTTCAAGCAACGGACAAGTATATGGCGATCCGCATACCGGTCCTGATATTAATATAAATTCAACCAATCCGAAAATCTATTTCGGACTCGGTAATTGTCAAATCGGTCAGATAAATAACAGTGGTTGTATGGCTCCGTCATGGATTCATACGGGTGGGGCATACCAATATACAGGTTATGTAATTAACGAAGGCTCTTCCTCATACCAGCATGGTTCAACAAAAGCATATTTTTATAAAGTAGCAAGAAACAATACCTGGGCAGAAGCATATTTACTGGGAAATATCGCTTTTAAATTTGATTTGATAAATGGAACACCGGGAGTATCAAGCCCTCCGGACTTTAATGGTTCTGCTCTTTACGGGGACCCGGGCATGGATATAAAAATGTGTAATGAAGGAGTTTTTATGCAGCCTCTTTTCATTAATGAACTTACAATTAATGAGGGAATTGTAAAAGATACCATAACATACAGAATTACAATGAACAGGGAAGGTAATCCCGGATATACCAGCAAATGGGGCGAACGCCACCCTGCTATTCTTTTACCTTTCAGAGCCGAAGATGTTAATATTATCTCTACTGATGCAATAGCTGTTGTTGTTGAAGATAACTTTGCTTTGATGTATATTTGGTATCAGAATCAACCGTCATTAGCCCAGGGCGAAACAAGAGAAGTTATATTTACTTGTAATCATATTGCCACCGGTATTAACGAACCTGCAGTAACGAAAAATGAAATTGCTGATGTTATTCTTTACCAGAATTATCCCAATCCATGCATAAATAATACTACGATTGGATTTTTTATCCCAAACAATACTTTTGTTTCATTAAA
>JAIORT010000877.1 GCA_021107975.1 Bacteroidales bacterium
ATTAACAAAAGCTAAATATCAAAATGCCGATGACCTGGATTTTGAAAAACCACTTTCATCTTTAGTATGGATAACATCAATATTTTCAATCATAGTTACATTTATTGTTAGTTATTTAACTATTAAAGACCTTCCAAACGATCTTTGGATATCATTGTCGGTTATTATTAGTGCAGGTACACTTGGCGCTGCCTTAATTCCTGAATTTACAAAAATATTTACCAGTCCTAAATCAACTCATGTAAAGGAAGTGGTTGAAGCTTCGAAACAAGGTGGTGCTTCTCTGAATATTTTATCAGGCTTGGTTGCCGGTAATTTTAGCGCTTTCTGGAAAGGTATGGTATTTTTCCTTTTAATGTTTGTAGCATATTATGCAAGTACATTCGGACTTGACGGTTTTATGATATATCCTTCGATATTTGCATTTGGCCTGGTAGCATTCGGTATGCTTGGAATGGGGCCTGTTACGATTGCTGTTGACAGTTACGGCCCTGTTACCGATAATGCCCAATCAATATATGAACTTTCGCTTATTGAAGAAAACCAAAAAGAGGTAACCCCTGAAATAGAAAAAGAATTTGGTTTTACTCCTGATTTTGAAAAATCAAAATATTTCCTTGAAGCAAATGATGGCGCAGGTAATACTTTTAAAGCAACGGCAAAACCTGTACTTATAGGTACTGCCGTAGTTGGTGCTACAACAATGATTTTCGCTCTTATCCTGGTTATTGAGAAAACACTTGGTGTCAAGCCAGAAGAAATCCTTAACCTGCTCAATCCATATACCATTATGGGCTTCCTGCTTGGCGGTGCGGTGATATATTGGTTTACAGGCGCTTCAATACAGGCTGTTTCTACCGGTGCCGCAAGAGCAACTGAGTTTATAAAACAAAATATCAATCTTGACCCTGATGCACCAAAGAAGGCTGATGTGGAAAAATCAAGAGCAGTAGTTAAAATTTGTACTGTTTATGCTCAAAAAGGGATGTGGAACATATTTATTGCCATTTTCTCTTTTGCTTTGGCTTTTGCATTTATTTCTTCTCCTGCACATTCAAATGCACCTGTATCCTTATTTATAAGTTATTTGTTATCAATAGCATTTTTTGGATTATTTCAGGCAATATTTATGGCAAATGCCGGTGGTTCGTGGGATAATGCAAAAAAAGTGGTAGAAGTTGACATGCAAGAAAAAGGAACAGCATTGCATGATGCAGCTATTGTTGGTGATACTGTGGGTGACCCATATAAAGATACATCTTCAGTGGCATTAAACCCTGTGATTAAGTTTACAACCTTATTTGGTTTGCTCGCAATGGAAATAGCAATTTCCGAAAGATTCAGGGATATAGCACCTTATGTGGGATTTGTTTTTCTGGCAGTAGCCCTCTATTTTGTTTACAGGTCTTTCTATAAGATGCGGATTAAATCGTAATATACTCTTGGTATTCGTCAGACCACTTCGCATGCATAACCTAACAGGTTGAGAAAAAACCTGTTAGGTTGCAATGCCGTTCGTAAATCGTAAATCCTTATCTCTTTTTTTTCAGTTATAAACTGGTAATGTCTGAATATATCACAGTTACAAACTGTGATGTGCATCGGGGTAGTAGAACCATTATTATTAAGCCACGAATGTACAAATAAAAACCTGCTTAGATAATTTGGATGTTTATCTTGTTTTGCGGTTATTATCTGAATTTATTGGTTTGAAAGGAATTGTAAAGAAAAATGATGAACCTTTTCCTGTTTCACTTTTTACCCAGATTTTCCCACCGTGTTTTTCTACAAACTCTTTACAAAGAATTAAACCTAAACCTGTCCCTGCTTCATCCTCCGTTCCTTTTGTTGATGTATTTTTGCTAATATTAAATAATTTAGTTTGTATTTCTTTTTCAATACCTACACCATTATCTTTTACAGATATTTGCGTAAAATTTTGCTCATTTTCACCTGGTGTCAAACGTGCATTTATTGATATTTCCCCATCTTTGGGCGTAAATTTTATTGCATTCGATATTAAATTTCGTATTACAGTGCCTATCATATTTTTATCGGCATACACAAACAAGTTGTTTTCTATATTTACCAATAGTTTAATATTTTTATTTCCTGTAGCTTCTGTCAATAATAAAATTATTTCATCAATTAATGTTTTGATATTGGTTTTTACAGGCGAGAATTTAATTCGTCCTGTTTGGGATTGTGACCATGTAAGTAAATTTTCTAACAATTTGTAGGCTTTAATTAAGCTGTCATCAATAATTTTTAAATATTTTTCTTGTTGTCCTTCATCAAAATTTTTATGTTTTTTTAATAAAAGATTCGAAAAGCCCAATAATGTATTGAAAGGGCTTTTTAAGTCATGTGCGATTATTGAGAAAAATTTGTCTTTTGTGGCATTTAATTCTTTGAGTTTTTTATTTTTTGTTTCAAGTTCTTCTGCCTGGTTTTGGATTTCTATATTTTGTTTTTCGATTTCTTCTTTTTGTGTAGAAAGAATAAGGTTTGCTTTGCGTTTTTGCAAAAAACCGCGAAGCATAACTAAAACAAGCAGGGCCATCAATATAAAACCAACAATAAATAAATTTTTTATTGTTTTTTGTTGTTTTTCTTCTTCTGCACGGACAGCATCCTTCTTTTGCTGTTCCAATTCAATTACCTGTTTCTCTTTTTCGTATTTGTATTGATATTCCAGGCTTGCTATTTTTTTTATCCTTTCCTCATTATATAAACTGTCATTCATTGTTTTAAAAACAACATAATACTTATACGCCTCTTTATACAAACCCAGGGACTCACTACTTTTTGCCAATATTTCGGAGCTTTCTTTAAGAAATTTGGCAACTCCAATTTCTTCTGCCATTATATAGGCTTTTTTACTATAATTATGAGCTTCTTTTGTTTTTTTCTGTTTAAGATATAATAAGCCTAATTCTATATAACACCCGGTTTCAATAGATTTATTACCCGTTTCGATACTTATTTTTAATGCTTTTTTGAAATATTCCAATGCTTTGGGATAATCGCCCTGATTTTTATAAATATTTCCAATATTACCGTACGACTTTGAAATCCCATTTTTATCGCCTAACCCCTCTTTCATTTTTAATGATTTTTGGTAATATTCCAATGCTTTGGGATAATCGCCCTGATATTCATAAATAACCCCAACATTATTGAAAAATTGTGAAATCCCACTTTTATCGCCCAAGCCCTCGGCTATTTTTAATGATTTTTGGCAATATTCCAATGCTTTGGGATAATCCCCCTGATATTTATAAATAACCCCAATATTATTGAAACATTTTGAAATCCCACTTTTATCGCCTAACCCCTCGGCTATTTTTAATGATTTTTGGTAATATCCCAATGCTTTGGGATAATCGCCCTGAAATTTATAAACAACTCCAATATTATTGAGACATTTTGAAATCCCACTTTTATCGCCCAAGCCCTCGGCTATTTTTAATGCTTTTTTGTAATATTCCAATGCTTTGGGATAATCTGATTTCATATAATAATAAATCCCAATCAGTTTCAGGCTTTCGGCTTTTCCTTTTGCGAAACTTAGTTTATCGGCAAGTTTTTCGGCTTCTTCTGCATATTTTAAGGTTTTATCTATATTTATCGTATAAAATTTATAAGCAGTTTCATTCAATAAATTAACCCTTATTGTGTCTTTCTGTACATGTTGCCGTAACAGGTTTTCGAGGCTGTCAATTTCCTGTATTTGGGCA
>JAIORT010000165.1 GCA_021107975.1 Bacteroidales bacterium
AAACAGTATCGGCTGCAACAGATTGTAAGAAATAACCTAAATCTTCTTGCAAACCAGCCATGTAGGCTAATCCTTCTGGACTCTCTCCAAAAATTACTGCATAAAAAACACAAGCCGCCAGATAGGAACCATTCATGTTTGGATGACTTCCATCTTCTTGCCACAGGACCAATTGCGTATTTTTCTCTAGGGCATTTTGCCATGCTGTACCTACTGGAGAAACCATCACATTTAACTCATCAGCAATTTGTTGATACCCTTTTTCCAACTCCTTTTGCATTTCAAGGAAATCATTGTATTCTGATTCTGGCAAGCCGTCACGACGCCCCCAAGTCATAAATAAAACGACATCCGCCCCCGAATTTTCAATTTCCTCATTCAATAGTCTTATTGCTGGATACATACTTTGCTCACGGTCTTTGGGATTAGACGGGATAATACTTTGTTCTTGAAGTACTACATAATTCAATGATTGTTGTTGTATCAGGTTATCTGATCCTATTGATTGGCTATGTTTACTTAGTGTCCAACCTCCTTCTGCTTTCATTAAAGCACTCACATTGTAACCACCAGCTTGGGCTAATTTGGTAAATATTTGAGGAAAGTTATTTGAAGATGTGTAGCTGTTTCCGATGAATAAAACTTGCTGTTCTTTTAATAAATCGTCATCTTGGATAACTTGTGTTTCTCGATATGGAAATTGAGCCACAATACACGACGAGCCAATGAACAAAATCAGGATAAAAGTAATTATTATCCACCGGTATCTACGCATATGATTCATTCTCCCTGTCCTCTAGTTTGATATTTTCCATAACTACCTAACGGATAAAGCCCCACCTTTACCACCGTGCTTATGCTTCATTCCACCGCGAGTAACCGAGATGGTGCAATCGCTGTCACTCCAACCATTCAAATGATTCGCCGATCAGTTTCCCATCTGCCGGAGGTTCCGGCAGCACAGCGACAACTTCATCGAAGAAGGATTGGGGCTCGAAAGTTGTTTCGGCGTTCATAACCCCCCGCTCTCGTATTTCACCACGCAAGATCTTGCGCACAGCAACAACCAAAGCCACACTGGTAAGAAAGTATCCTCCCACGTCCCACATGGGAGCGGTGAACCAACAGCTAAAACGTGCCGCGCGCCCCTCTTTGCGGCCTACAGCGCGTGCCCACGTTTTCGGGATGGGGACGAAATCGTCTGGGAGTGTCAGGTAGCGGTGAGGATCACTCTCAGCTGTATCGAGGAAGGAAACTAGAGCAGCGTCGGCATCAATGTTTCCCTCGAGCACACGCAGAGAAAGCTCCCTGAGCACGTTGTGAAGCTTAGGTGATAGTGGGCTAAATAACATCTCCACCGGTGATACCCTGGCAAGATCAGATGGTAGTGATCCAAAGAGCGGATCGCTGCTCAGATATGGGTGTGCGATGATCGTGCCGCCTTGCAATTGCGGTACATCCAGGCCGTGTCTGACCGGATCCAGATCCACCCATTGGCCATCCTGGAAATCAAGCACTGTCTTCGCGCCGCTGTCCTGCACTATCTGCAACATCCACCCAATGCCCTCTGTGAACTCGTGCAAAGCGGCTAAACTCTGCCGCGGCTCCTCGAGCCATTGTCGAGGTGTTAAATCCTGCCCGCTCTGAAAGTTGTACATGCTGGCGTCCCCGAGCTGCAGTTGCTCTACTTCCTGCAACTGTCGCGCCACATGCACTCCCATCAGGTTGGTGATCGAAGGGTGAACGCCATTGGCGACAACAGCGGTAATGTCGACAGCCTCAGCTCCAGATGCAAGCTGCAGCGCCTGTTCGAGAATGCCTCCAAATGCTGCATCGCAGTAGTGAGCCCTATTGTGTATCGCAGCCCGTATAGAAGGAAGAACAAATTCATTGTCCGCAGAGTTCATGATAAGGTCGTATCCTGCCATTAGTGACGTCAGCTTCTCTTCATCGGTGCCATCAGCCTGGATTGCGATGGCTTTCTCACCGATTTCTGCGGCAGCCTTTTCTGCAAGTTCTAGATTCCTCCCAACAACAGCGATCTCAGTTACCAGATCGGTCTGGGCAAGCAGCTTGTTTGCTGGTAATCCTACTTTGCCATAGCCTCCTAATGCAAAAATTTTCATGATTATTCTCCATTTTAGGCTAACAGATGAGCTTCGCGGCACGAACCCCAGCGTCCGTTGCAGCGATTTACTAGGATTCGAATGCCTTGGAATATTTGGCATACTCTTCGGCATATCTTTCTTGCGAAATACTAATTACATTTGGGATATCAGTAGGCAGAGGATATTGTTCGAAGTACAATCTCGCAGTTTTGAACTTATTTATACGCTTTTTCTTTCTAAATTCATCAAAGTCATTTCCGATTTTCCGTTGAATTGTAAACTTATCATCCTTCATTGAAATGAAGTCTAATGATAATAGTGTGTTAAATGCTACCTCAAGATCTTCCCTGCTTGGAATATCTCTGTTGATCCAGTCGTAGACATGGATCACCTGTGAGATCGTGTACGGCCCACCACCACCCCAGAACATCGCCAAAAAGATTATTGGAGTCTCGTCCTTGATTACGTCTTTACCCATCATTCCTCATGAAGTATTGAAAATTTGATAAAAATCTTAACGGATGAGCTTCGCGAAGCCCTTCGATTCCTCTTTGTTTCACTCAGGACAGGCATCCTGAGCCCTTCGGGTAAAGGGCACCCGCAGCCGAGCATTCTCTTTCCGGTCCTCTGTCCCCGGTCACCCGCTCAGAGCCCTTCGACTCCCCCCTCGGCGGAGTTTATGCAGAGCCCTTCGACTTCGCCTTGCTTCGCTCAGGACAAGCTTAGCGAAGTGCTCGAGGTTCGCTCAGGATAAACGCAGTCGAAGAGTCAGATGGAGCGGTGGTTAGGTCACTTTATATATATTTGTTGGATCTGCCTTCAATTGCATATTTCCAATATTGAATTCCATTCATAGTAAACTCATTGACGAATCGCATCCCTATTTTCTCAGATACACGCTTAGACGCTTCGTTTCCAACTCGTATGAGGGAAATCAAGCTTGTGAGATTAAGCACACCGAAAGCATAATCACGAATAGAAGAGGCAGCCTCCGTTGCAAAACCCTGATTCCAGTAATCGCTCTGGAAATCATAACCAAGTTCGGTTGCAAGATCTCCTTCCACTTCCATATGTTCAAGTCCACAATCTCCAATTAAGATTCCCTCAGATTTCAGTATTACCGAGAACAGACCGTAATCGTGTGCTTTTTGATGTTCTAGGTTCCTTTGCACCCAGTTCTCCATTTGCTCGCGATTGAAAGGAACAGTGTCAAATGAAGCCATAACCTTTGAGTCCCCGAAGATTTTCAGGAGGTCATCGAGATCTGATAATTGCATTAAACGCAGGTACAGTCGTGGCGTCTCAAGTTGAAGTTTACTCATTTCTGTATTTACCCTCAAAACATATAATCCTTAGCGACTTAACGGATTAGCTTTGCGAAGCATCCTTTAGGGCACCCGCTCAGAGCCCTTCGACTCCCCCCTCGGCGGAGTTTATGCAGAGCCCTTCGACTTCGCCTTGCTTCGCTCAGGACAAGCTTAGCGAAGTGCTCGGGGTTCGCTCAGGATAAACGCAGTCGAAGAGTCAGGTGGAGCGTGGGTTACTAGAATGTAATAATGATGAGGGCGTGGCAGGCATGGTA
>JAIORT010000014.1 GCA_021107975.1 Bacteroidales bacterium
GTTGGTGTGCCACGATGCTGTATTAATCCAATAGGTGTAAATCCTGTCAGGGCAATTGACTGTTCACCCTGAAGAAAAACGAACAGATAACTCCGTGAGGAGGATGCTGAAGCTTCGTTCTTTCAAATAATCAAGCCGTAATGCGAAAGCGTGAACCCGTAGTAGCTTCGAGATGTGTATCTGTAGAATTGGGGAGAGTTTTGACGGTCTCGAACCCTGCCATACTAAACGGATAACAGTCGTATGAAGTTTAGTAAACTACCGGAGTCATAGGGGTGGCGTGATTATAGACGGATTAGTACGGAACGGGGGAGATCTCTTATTTTAAGGATTGGCAATCCTAAACAACTTGATATAAGTATAGCGAAATTCGAGTTGGAAATAAGAGAAGTCGGAGAAGCCCATAGTACTGTTTGACCCAAAGGACAACAAAACCTTTGGTTAGGGAAGGGGCTTTACTTTAGGTACGTGGATATAGAATAAGGTCTTTCAGTACTGGCATAGTCCTATTTGGCTGAAATAATAGACACTTAATCTAAAAGCCACTATATATTTGCTCAAGTAAGAAGAGAAAGTTTATGTGATTATATTAGCTAAATAATTATATATTAACCGGGTAGATTCTTACGAATGGCAAATGAAGAACTCTATCGGTAAGCCGTATGAGCGATAAGTTCACGTACGGTTTGATGAAGGGGGTACTGATAGTTTATTTAAAATATGTTATCTTTACAGATATTAATTTGAGTAAGCTGTCAGGCTCTACTCTACTACAAAATAAAAAGAACAATATGATACAACTTTTAACAGTCGGAGTGATTGGAAAATCATTAAAAGAAAATGAAAAACGAGTAGCAATTCATCCTGAACAAATAAAACGTATTCCTCTGAGGTTTCGAAAACAAATTACATTTGAAGTAGGATATGGATTGAGATTTGGAATGGATGATAGCACAATAGCCAAACTTACATCAGGACGAGTTGCTTCCCGAGAAGAAATACTGAAGGATTTTGATTGTGTGATTATGCCTAAACCTTTAGTAGAAGATTTGGCTCAAGTACACGAAGGTGCAATTGTTTGGGGTTGGCCACATTGTGTGCAA
This sequence comes from Bacteroidales bacterium, assembly GCA_021107975.1. Classification (GTDB taxonomy): domain Bacteria; phylum Bacteroidota; class Bacteroidia; order Bacteroidales; family JAADJA01; genus JAADJA01. The sequence continues at coordinate 1,104 of JAIORT010000014.1, forward strand.
CAAAAAGAAATTACACAAATTTCAATAGATAGAAAATTAACCCTTATTGCCTGGGAAGAAATGTTTACATGGAGTAGAACGGGTGATAAAAACATGCATATATTTTATAAAAACAATGAATTGGCAGGTTATGCCGGAGTAAATCATGCTTTAAGTCTTATAGGTGTTACTGGTAATTATGGAAAACCGCGAAAAGCTATAATCTTTAGCTTTGGTTCTGTAAGTCGGGGAGCAGTTTATGCGTTGCAAGGTCAGGGAATAACAAATATTACAGTATATACCTGCCGAAAACCAACAGATGTAGGCGTTCAATTGCCTGCAGTAATATTTAAACAAATGATTAATGACGATTCAGGAAACTTGCTATCAGTTGAACCTGACGGTAGCACTCGCCCGTTTTCAGAAGTATTATCAGATGTGCAAATAATTGTTAATGGCACTCTTCAAGATATTGAGCATCCATTAATGTTCGTTCCAAAAGATAAGGCTAATAAATTGATGGATGGCACGCTTATTATTGATATAAGCTGTGACGAAGGAATGGGTTTTTGGTGTGCAAAACCTACAACATTTGAACACCCGATGATTAATGTTGAGGGTAAATTTTATTATTCAGTTGACCACAGCCCAAGTTATTATTGGAATTCTGCTTCATGGGATATTTCCGATGCCTTATTGCCTTTTCTTCCCATTGTTATGAAGGGACGTAAAGCATGGGAAAACGACAAAACTATATCAAAAGCAATAGAAATAAATAGTGGAATAATTCAAAATCAGAAAATTATTTCATTCCAAAAACGCAACAAAGAATATCCATATAAATATCTTTAATTGTTATTATGACGAAAAATTACATTGTATAACACGTAGTATATTTAATTGCCGAAATAGTAGTAAATTCAAAGTGTGTAGCTCGCATTATGTTCATCGTAACATGACAGGAAAGCACTCCGCAATCGGCAACTAAACATACCACAACTGTTCCGCAAAACACCCCGAACTTCATAAAAAAATGAAAAGCACAAAAAAACAACTGATTAACCGAGGATATTTACCAAAAGGTGCTGAACACAAATATTTCGATATTTCATTTGATGAAAAAATAAAATTGCTTCAAAGTAAAATTCCTGCAGACAGAACCCTCGGAGCAAGATTGTCAGCCGGTTCAAAAGACAGTAAAACAGTTGTTTATTTGATAAATGCTTTAAAGTTTGAGAAAAAATTGTATCCTAAAATTGAGATTTGTAATACATTGGTGTCTTTTGGTCTGATGTCTGTTAAACCATTAACAGCAATTCTTGGTATAATCGGAACAAATCAACATAAGACTGTACCCGAAAAGGAATTTAAAAAAGACAATTATCCCTTGCCGCGAGATATTGCCGGCAGAACACTTGCAAAAATCGGGAAAATTGCTCTGCCTGAATTAGTAAAAGTATTAAAAAACGGCAATGAAAAACAAATTAGCGAAGCTGTTGATGCTGTCGGGTTTATTTGTTTTTATGAAAGCAAATCGGAGATTTATTCAATATTGACAGAATGTTATTTAAAACATACTCAAAATAATTTAATAAAATGGAAAATTATCCGTGCAATGAGCGGTTTTTCCGAAAGTATTACTTTTCTGCAAGAGCAAAAGCAAATTATTGAAAATGACAGATTACGAAAAGAAATTAAACGGAGTCTGTCATTAATAAAAAAGAATTAATTTTTCTTTTTAAGATCATATACCATATCTTGAACGGTTAATGCCCAATCTCTAATGGATTTTGATTTATCAAAAGTTTTATAAGAAATAACTTTGCCTACAATCAGAGGAATTGTTTTATTTCGTTTTTTAAACAGCTCGCCCGCAATAAACAGAGACTCAATACTAAGTTTTATTTTAAAAAATTTTCGCAGCCTTGCAATAAAATAAAACTTATTTGTGTTTCTGTCATCAACAAAAATTGGAATAACATCTCTTTGAAATTTTACGGCATTTCTTATAAAACTGTGTTTCCACGGTAAATCTTTTATTACTCCTTTGTTTTTTCTGGAAACCATTCCGGAAGGAAGAATAAATATTTGTACATCTTTATCTGCATAAATATCATTCATTTTTTTAATAGATTTCACATCTGTTTTTGTAAAAACACCTACTTCTATCAAAATATCCTTTAAATTTTCAACATTCCCGAGCAGTTTGTTACCTACTGTTTTAATATTTTTATATTTTTTTGAAAGCATTTCAATAATTACTCCTACATCGGCAGCACCGAGAGGATGATTTGAAACAAATATAAAATGTCCTTTATCCGGAATATTTTCTTCATTAACAATTTTAGAACTAATATTTAAATCTTTCATACAAGCATTGTTGAACTCTATTCCGTTTTTGTCGTAATTGTCAATAATTAATTTGTTTAAACCGTCTTGTTTTATAATTCGTTTAATGAGATTTATCAAAAATTGCGGTAAATTTTTTATAAACTTATTATTTTGATTTTTGATAAGAGAATCAATATCTATAGGTTTAATATCAGGATTTGTTATGTTTTGCATATTATAAGACTGATAATTAATTATTACGTGTTAAGTTTCACAAGGTTGTTGATGACAACTTGTTTTTAAATTAGAATTTAAAG
>JAIORT010000386.1 GCA_021107975.1 Bacteroidales bacterium
TGGATTTTTGTTTTGAAGAAAACCTTACTGATTATTACTGGAAGCATAGCGGTATGCTTAACATTCAGACAAAGCGCGGTTGCCCTTATAATTGTATTTATTGTACTTATCCTTTGATTGAAGGCAGCAAAGTAAGATTATTAAATACCGACAAAATTATTGAAGCACTTTCGGATATTTATTTTAATAAAGGAATTGATTATATATTTTTCACCGATTCGGTTTTTAATATTAACAATGATTTTAATTATGAATTAGCTGAAAAGATAATAAAAAATAAAATTGCGATAAGATGGGGAGCATATTTCAGCTTGCACAACTTAAATGAAAAATTGTTAATATTGCTACAAAAAGCCGGATTAACACATATTGAATTCGGAACGGAATCAATTTGCAATGCCACTTTAAAAAGTTACAGAAAGCCGTTTACCGTGTCAGATATAATTGAAAAATCGGAACTCTGTAATAAACTAAGTATTGATTTTGCCCATTTCCTGATACTCGGAGGTTATGGCGAAACAGAAGAAACTTTAAAAGAAACTTTTGAAAATTCAAAAAGGATAAACAGAACGGTATTTTTCCCTTTTATCGGTATGCGAATTTATCCCGGCACTAAATTACACGAAATAGCAATTAAGGAAAAAACTGTGAGTAAAGATGATAATTTGTTAGAACCCAAATATTATATTTCGGATAAGATTGATATTTCAACATTAAAGGAAAAAGCAAATAAAACCGGCAAAAGATGGGTGTTTCCCGATGAAGATATGAGTAAAGTTATGAATAAAATGAGATTAAAAAATAAAAAAGGTCCGTTATGGGAGTATCTGATAAAGTGAGTGCAGAAGACGAAAATATAATTGAATTTATTCCTCAAAAGCCTCCTATGGTTATGATTGATAAGCTTGTTTATTCGGATGACAAAAAAACCGAAACAAGTTTTTTAATTAAGGAGGATAATATTTTTTGTGAAAATGGTTTTTTCTGTGAACCGGGATTAATCGAGAATATTGCTCAAACAGCAGCAGCACGACAGGGATTTAAAATAAAAAAGGAAAAGTCGGATGTTTTAACCGGTTATATCGGGGCAATAAAAAATTTAAAGATATATTTTCTGCCAGGTGTCAATACAGAAATAAATACAGAAATAATAATTGAAAATAAGATTCTCGGTGTTACAATAATTTCGGGCAGAGTAAAATGTAATAATAAAGTAGTTGCTGAATGTGAAATGAAAATATTTATTGAAAATAATAATAATTCTTTTTAAAAGAAATAGATTAGTATGAACCTGCCTGAAAGACATATAAGTGATTTTAATAAAATTATCCAACTAATTAATGATGCTCGTAAAAGAGCATTCATAAAGGTTAATGAAGAACTAATAAATCTTTATTGGAATGTTGGGAAAATTATTTCCAAAAAAGTAGAGAATGCTAATTGGGGTGCAGGCGTTGTTAATGAACTTGCAAACTTCATTAAGGAGAACCACCCTGATATAAAAAGTTTTAACCGAAGGGGGCTTTACAGAATGAAACAGTTTTATGAAACCTATTGTCCCGGTTCAGATTGTTATAAACTTTGGTATGATTTGCAAACTGATAGTGAATCAAATATATTTTCTCAAATTGTGTCGCCGTTGGCGACACAATTTCAAAAACCTGAAAAAGAGGCAGATACATTTGTGTCGGCAGTGCTGACACAAATAACATGGACTAATCATCTGGAAATATTATCAGGATGTAAATCAGCAGAAGAAAAACTCTTGCAACAAAAACTGCACGAATTGGCTGAAATTTTTGAACAAAATATTAAAAAGTAAATATGAAAAAAAAACCACTATCAATAAAAACCGAAACAATTATCAGATTCAGTGAGGTTGACTCAATGGGTGTGGTCTGGCACGGCAACTATGTAAAATATTTTGAAGATGGCAGAGAAGCATTCGGTAATAAATACGGTCTTAATTATCTTGATTTTTATAAAAAAGGAATTATGACACCTATAGTTAAATTAACCTGCGACTTTAAAAAACCATTAATATACGGCGAGAAAGCAATTATTGAAACTAAATATATCGATTGCGAAGCTGCTAAATTAAAACATGAATATATAATTTACAGAAGCTCTGACATGAAGATTGTTGCAACAGGTACAAGTGTCCAGGCATTTTTGGATATGAACAGAGAACTTATGTTAACAATTCCGCCTTTCTTTGCCGAATGGAAAAAAAAGATGGGGTTTGAAGCGTGAGGAGATTGGTTATTATAGAATTAAGTTGTAATGTATTTCATAAATGATTGAGAAAATTAACAGATTAATTGGGAACTATATTGTAATTGGGATAAGTCAATTGGTACTTTCAATTATTATGATTTTGACAAATGCACATATCTTTTACCTTTATCATTTTAATAGAGACTTAGATAGGATTAAATATCCTGATTGGATTTTAGTAGCAAATATTTTGATTGGAGTCATTGGATTATTATTAGGATTTGCTACAATTGGAAAAAAAATGTCACCCAGAAAAAGTTTCTATTTAGTATTGGCAATAGTATTTATTGGGAATTTCTTAAAGAAGATATTTGTTATTTAATATCAATTAAAAAAATAAAAAAAAGGAGAAACGCATTACAATATACATAAAAATTGACATTAAAAACTGATTAATAGATTTGCAAATGCCTTACGTTTATATTTCATCTGATAATATTATTTCTTCTCTGGGTTTTAACTCGAAAGAGAATATCAGCAATATCAAAAAAAATATAACAGGAATAAAACTTATTGATGATAGTAATATATCCCCAACACCTTTTTATGCTTCACTAATTGATTCTGAACGATTGTATTCTGATTTTAAGAAATTCGATAATCCCGAAGATTTCACACGGTTTGAACAAATGGCTATCTTATCTATTATTGACGCTTTAAGAAAAACAAAAGTTGATATTAAAAATAAAAACACTCTTTTAATAATTTCTACCACAAAGGGAAACATTGATATTTTAGAACAAAGCAATAAAAACAGATTTGATAATAAAAAGATTTATTTATGGAATACGGCAAAATTGTTACAGCATTATTTTGAAAATCCAAATATGCCGGTTATTGTTTCCAATGCCTGTATTTCGGGTTTATTGGGTATTATTATCGGGAGCAGGCTGATTCAATCGTCGCAGTTTGAAAATGTTATTGTTACGGGAGGAGATATATTATCCGAATTTGTTGTATCGGGTTTTCAGTCGTTTTTATCTTTAAGTACCGTACCTTGCCGGCCCTTTGATGTTTCAAGAGATGGATTAAGCTTAGGCGAAGGTTTCGGAACAATAATATTAACATCAAATCCTGAATATGTTAATGAAAAAATAATAGTTACAGGAGGTTCTTCAAGTAATGATGCAAATCATATTTCCGGTCCGTCGCGCACAGGCGAAGGATTATACATAACAATTAAAAACACTTTAAAAGAAGCCGGAGCAAAGTCAGTAAATCATATTGATTATATCTCTGCCCACGGAACCGGTACTGTTTATAACGATGAAATGGAATCAAAAGCAATAACAAGAGCCGGGTTGGAGAATGTTCCGGTAAATAGCTTCAAAGGTTACTGGGGTCATACTCTTGGTGCAGCAGGCATAGTTGAGTCAATTGCTGCAATTAATTCAATGAAAGAAAACACCTTGTATAAAACCATGGGTTTTAATAAATCAGGTGT
>JAIORT010000541.1 GCA_021107975.1 Bacteroidales bacterium
CAATGTTTGTATTTCTTTCCGCTGCCGCAAGGGCAGGGATCATTTCTTCCAACTTTTTTTTCAACTTTAACAGGTTGGGGTTTTTGTTGCTCTTGAGTGTCGCTATGAGCCTGTGAAAGCAAATCTGTTCTTTCGGCTTTGTATCTCGACATATCAGTTCTGCGACGTGCCTGCGCCTGACGCACATCAGCCTTTTGCCCGGGCAAATTACCTTTGATAAGAAATGAATCAATTTCTTTATTAGAGCTTTGAACCATGTTTTTAAACAACTCAAACGATTCAAATTTATAAATCAATAGCGGGTCTTTCTGTTCGTAAGTTGCTGTCTGAACCGATTGTTTCAGGTCGTCCAGCTCACGAAGATGTTCCTTCCACGCATTATCAATATGACTTAACGTTACACCTTTCTCAACGGCAAGTATTACTTCCTGTCCTTCGTTTTCAACAGCTTTTTTCAGATTGGCAACAACCTGCATTTCTTTTATGCCATCAGTGATAGGAATTGCAATATTTTCATAATGAGAATCACCTTCATATACATCTTTTATTACAGGCATCGCCCTTTCACGAACCTGATCATTTTTCTTTTTATAGGCTTCATAAACCTTTTCAAAGATATTTTCTGTTATTTCATCTTTGTTTTCAGCTAAAAAATCCTTCTCATTATAAGGAGATTCTGTGGCGAAAACTTTCAGGAGTTCCATTTTGAAACCCTCAAAATCGCGAGTCTCCTGGAAATCCATAACAGTTTGCTCAATGGCATCATACATCATATTGGAAATGTCGATGGCGAGTCGTTCTCCAAAGAGTGCGTGCCTGCGTTTTTTATAAATAACCTCGCGCTGGGCGTTCATCACATCGTCATATTCTAACAGACGCTTACGGATTCCAAAGTTATTTTCTTCGACTTTTCTCTGTGCACGTTCAATGGATTTTGTGATCATGGAATGCTGGATTACTTCACCTTCCTTAATACCCATGCGGTCCATTATCTTGGCTATTCTTCCCGAACCAAACATACGCATCAGGTCATCTTCCAGGGCAACGAAAAACTGCGAGCTGCCCGGGTCTCCCTGCCTGCCCGAACGTCCGCGCAACTGCCTGTCAACCCGGCGAGATTCATGTCGTTCGGTAGCAATGATAGCCAAACCACCGGCTTCTTTAACCCCCTGTCCGAGCTTAATGTCCGTTCCCCTACCTGCCATATTTGTCGCGATAGTAACCGAACCCGGTTGTCCTGCTTCTTTCACGATTATGGCTTCTTTTTGGTGAAGTTTAGCATTTAAAACATTATGTTTGATATTCCGGCGTGTAAGCATTCTGCTCAACAATTCGGAAGTCTCAACAGAAGTAGTACCGACAAGTATAGGTCTTTTATGTTCGACCAGGTCATGAATTTCGTCAATTACAGCATTGAATTTTTCACGTTTGGTTTTAAACACAAGGTCTTCACGGTCATCTCTTACGATAGGTCTATTAGTCGGAATAACAACAACATCTAATTTGTAGATATCCCACAATTCTCCGGCTTCGGTTTCGGCAGTACCTGTCATTCCTGCCAGTTTTTTATACATACGAAAATAATTCTGAAGCGTAATAGTAGCATAAGTTTGCGTGGCGGCTTCAACTTTTACATCTTCTTTTGCCTCAATAGCCTGGTGCAGTCCATCGGAATACCTTCTGCCTTCCATAATACGTCCGGTTTGCTCGTCAACGATCTTAATCTTGTTTTCCACAATAATGTATTCAACATCTTTTTCGAACATAGTGTATGCTTTGAGCAACTGGTTTACCGTATGCACTTTTTCGGATCTCACTGAGAAGTCGCGCAGAATTTCGCTCTTTTTTTCCGCCTTTTTCTTTTCCGATAAATCGCCTTTTTCAAGTTCTGCTATTTCGGCGCCCACATCGGGTAAAACATAAAATTCCGGATCACCGGCAGATTCATTGATTAGGTTAATACCTTTTTCAGTAAGATCGACAGAATTGGATTTTTCATCGATAACAAAGAAAAGCTCGTCAGTAATAATGTGCATATTTTTTGCCTGCTCCTGCAGGTAAAAATTCTCGGTCTTTTGCATAAGGAGTTTATTCCCCTCTTCACTCAGGTGTTTAATTAATGCCTTATTTTTGGGCAGTCCTTTATAAGCTCTTAACAACAGTTCACCGCCTTTCTTTTCATTTTCAGAATTGGATTTGTCAGCAAGTATTTTTTTTGAATCAGCTATTATTTTGGTTACAAGGCTTTTTTGTACATTATAAAGTTTCTGTACATTAGGTTTGAACTCATCGAATTCATGGTGTTCGCCTTTTGGTGTCGGTCCCGAAATAATTAAAGGTGTTCTGGCATCATCTATAAGCACAGAATCCACTTCGTCAACAATTGCATAATTGTGCGGACGCTGAACCAGTTCATCGGGGAAGGCAGTCATGTTATCTCTTAAATAGTCGAATCCGAACTCATTATTGGTTCCGAAAGTAATATCAGCGAGATATGCGTTTCTTCTTTGCTGCGAATTGGGTTGGTGTTTATCAATACAATCAACCTTTAATCCGTGGAATTCATACAGCACTCCCATCCATTCCGAGTCACGCTTGGCAAGGTAGTCATTTACCGTAACAATGTGCACGCCTTTTCCAGGTAATGCATTGAGGTAAACAGGAAGCGTTGCCACAAGTGTTTTTCCCTCACCGGTCCCCATTTCTGCAATTTTTCCTTCATGAAGCACAACCCCTCCGATTAATTGAACGTTGTAATGAACCATATCCCAGGTTATTAAATTGCCGCCTGCCATCCATTCGTTTTTATATTGTGCTTTATTTCCTACAATATTAATGTGATCGCGTGTGGCAGCCAGGTCACGGTCGAAATCATTGGCTGTAACCTCTACAATTTTATTTTCCATGAAACGTTTGGCAGTTTCTTTCATCACAGAGAAAGCCTCCGGAAGGATCTCATTCAGGACATCCTGGGTTTTTTCGTATATTTGTTTTTCAAGGTCATCAACCTTTTTCCACAGCTTTTCTTTTTCCTCAACGTCCATGTCGGGATTGCTGCTTACATTATCTTTTATTTCAGTAATTTGTTTTTTTTCATCAGCTATATTATCGGTTATCCTTTTTTTGAATTCAACGGTTTTAGCCCTGAGTTCGTCATTGCTATATTCCTTAATAAGCTCGTATGCTTCAAGAATTTTATTTTGAATAGGATCTAACGCCTTTAAATCTCTAACCGATTTTGACCCTAACATTTTGCGCAGAAAAGTTGCCATTTTCTTCTATTGTTTTTTATTTTAATGTAATGTCCTGATTTGAAACTCTTCACCAGTCAATAATTATGCCTATTAATTGATACGTCTAAAGATGACAAATAGTCATTATTTCAAGGGCAAAATTAATTCAAATAAATTAGAGTTAGAATAAATAATTGTGAATTCATTTAGGTAGAATATTTCAAAAATAAAAAGTCCGGGTGATATGATAAATTTTTAAATATTTTTGGGATAATAAAAAAATATATATTTTAGCAAATATATAATAACCATTAATAAAATGACAACAGGAAACCAAAACTTATATCTCTTTAAAGCACAAAGATTTAATTTGGCAGGCAACTCTGCCCAAAGAGGAAATAAGAGCCAGTGGGTGGTGGTTATCCAGTAGATACAACATAAGGAAAATATTTTGGATATGTAAATCAAAAAAATAAAAATCAGCA
>JAIORT010000031.1 GCA_021107975.1 Bacteroidales bacterium
CTTCAGGACAATCTCCTTCATCTAAAACGTCAGGACTATTAGAATAAGTTGGCAATTCCTGATTAGCATTTCCAATTACAGATTCATCTGTGATCAAAACACTTCCTTCCGAATAATCATAAATAGTAGGACCACCTATTCCATCTGTTCCACCACCATATCCTGTGGGAATGTGCCTGCCACGTATATATGCATAATAGAATTTAACGAGAGGCCTGTAAAACAAATTAAAACTATATAAGGAATAGGCATTATTGGCAATATCATCGGCTGCAGTAAAAATATTTTTTGGATTATCAATTGTGCCTAAATCCAGAAATTCCATTAAAGCTAAACCGAGAGTGTCTTCTTCGGTACCATGCCCCATTGATCTGCCATACATAAATATAATATCGTAATTATCAGTAATTCTGTAGCTGTCGTATTCTTCCCAATCGTATATATCATAAGTGATATTCAGGTTATCAAATGCTTCGATATATGTATCAAATTCTATATTATTGTAATCCTGCGAACCTGAATATGCCAGTAAAACTTTTACATTTTCAGAAGTAGGTAATATTTCAAAAGAAATATACTCGACAGGCGCATTTTCGGGCATGGTCCCTCTGTAATGTTCGCCAGAATTATCAGTTGCGGCAAAATAGTAATTTACAGTTGTGCTGTTTGGAATTTCCGGTAACTGATAAGTATATAAATCCGGTTCTGTAAAATTTGAATGAGTAATTGCCTGCCAGCCGTTACCAATATCATAGTATAAAGTATCATATTGAATGCCTGACATATCTGCGATTTTAACTTTTACTTCAGGAGTATTGTCAAAAGTATTGCCTTTACCATCAAAAGTAAAAAAAGGAGCTTGATTATCAATGTTGAAAAACAATATCGCAGTTTCATTTTGAATAAGATTTCCGATAGGGTCAACGCCAATATAAACTTGGTTTTCGACAAGTTCGAATAAATAACTAAGGCCAATGTCATAAGTGTCGTTTTGTATCCCTATTGTAGAACTTCGCCCGTTATCGTGTGGACAAACGCTTCCTGTCTGTCCCAACTCTACATTTTTGTATTGAAAAAGAATATCTCCGGTTTCATAAAAAATTGCTTCGAAACAAAGAGTTGTGTCTATAACAGAACCTGCATGAAATCTCAGGTTGTTCCATTGAACTACACAATATCTTTCGGGAGCTGTACCGAAAGTTTGAAAATAAACATCTCCTGTTCCTGCATCAGCATGTAAGTCGTCCCAAAAAACAGCAACAAGAGCCGGCATTGAATTGTCTCCGGGAATAGGTGTAACGTAGTTAAACATATTACCATCGTAATTCCAACCAATATTAGGAAAACTATTATACCAGGTATTATCTGTAAGAAGTAATTCGCCGTTAGTATCCACATAAAAACTCTCCCTGTCAATACCGTAATACGGAAAATTAAAACCAAAGGGAATGGGTGGAGACATATTATCATCACCCGCAAAAGTAACGCCGGGTTCATACATTATTGCAGATTCACCGGTTTCGCTGATATCTATCCAGTTATATTCAGGTCCGTTGGGTTCGTAATTATCAATCCATTGATAACCCATGGCATCGGGTCCGCCTGTGCCGTAATGTTGTACTACTTCCGTTTCTATAATCATTGTATCATTTACCGGATTAACATCACCTGTTAAATCTGTCCAGATTTTCACACTATAAACTCCGATTTCGTCTGGTGTCCATGCTCCGGTAAAACTAATCTGGGCTGTTGCATTGACTGCGAGTCCGCCTAAATAAGTACTTAATGCAGAATATGCAAGAACATCCAAAGAGTCTCTGATTTCACAACTAAGCTGAATGTTATCAGTAATTTCGGCGGTTCCGAAATTCTTAATCGTAAAAGCCGGATAAACTTCATCTGTTATAAATACATATTCCTCCGGGCTTTCAATAGATAATATTCCCACATCTGTTGCTCCTGTTTGGTAAGCATCTACTGAAATGTCGTCAAGCACCCAGGCATCTGCTAAACCGTTAGCCGAAGTATGGATAAAAGCTATATAGATTGTTTGTCCTGCATAATTTGGCAAATTGTTTAAAATAACTTGTTCCCAGGTAGTAGGTTCGTTGGAATTGATACTGTAAACTTCATCCGTAAAATCTTCAGGGTCAATACCGGTTACCGAAATTTTTACATATTCAGGACCGTCGCTGTAATTTGCCCACTGAAATTTGTGCCAAAAATTAATTTCAATATAAGAATTTGCAGGTACTGGTATTGCAGGAGTTATCAACCATTCTTCCATTGCATAACCTGCTTCTCCGTCTTGTGAAAATGCGGAATAGCTGCCAGTGTGATGATGAGTAGATGATTGCATCCAGGTTTCACCGCTTGTTTGGGCACCAAGGTTTAGAATTGTCCAACCTGTCGGTGGAAATGTTGTGCCTTCAAAACCTTCTGTTAAAAGATTTGTTTGTGCTGATACTATAGCAGAAGATAGCAAAATCGTTAATAATAAATAAAGTTTAATTGTCTTTTTCATGTTTAAATATTTGATTATTAATTTGAATATTTATGAAATAAATTTTTTTTTCTATATTTCGATAAATCTATTTCTATTGATAATTGTTTCATATAGACCCGATAATTATATAAAAAGTTGTCAGTTAACAATTATTATTTTCAACTGATTAATCCGCCGGTTGTAGGACAAATTGTTTTCTCCCGTAATCGTGATTATCACTCACATTGAAGTTTGCAACTTCAATGGAGTCAGACACCAGGATTTGCAATCCAACTATATATTCAAGGCAGAGCAGTCAGTTAGTTTACGGCATTCTGTCCTGGATTACAAATCTGTAAATTATTAACTGACATTTCTCACTTGAGGAAACAAATTTAAGTATTTAATATTCAGTCAATAAAACTTTATGATCGCCATTTATATTTGCAGGTTTGAATTGACTACTTAGTAATTTCTACATGGGAAAATATTTTGCACCGTGCTTTAGCTCGGTGGTGAATTAAAAATAAGTAATTGGCTTTAGCCATTAATAATACTGATTAACCAAAAAACATTAATGGCTAAAGCCAATTGTTCGGTTCGATATTTTTTACCACGGCATAAATGCTGTGGCAAAAAAGATTGATAAATTTTTTGTTTTCACACAGTCTCTGAAGCGGCGGGGCAAAAAACAGATCAATTAATGAATTGGATAATTCTTCAAGTTATAATATAGTATTTCTCAAGTGAGAAATGTTAATTATTAATTTTCGGATTAGCTTTCCCGCATTTCCTTTCTCAAATCCGAAAAAGCCCGATAATTGCAAGATATTTTTGTATTAAATTGGATTGTAAATCCTGGTGTCTAAAGTCCTTGAAGTTACAAACTTCAAGGTGCGGGTGGAAGGATGAGGGTATATTAATCCAATTTTGCATTATATTTATGATTTTTCGTATTTTTTTACGTAGATTTAATTTTTTTTTACTTTACATTTGCTTTTAACAGCTTTACTTCTTTAACAGTTTATATGTCAAGCCACCTACTTTAAAGATATATATTCCTGCGGATAATTTTGAAATATCTATTATGGATGTTTCATTTGACAATTTAGATATTAAAACAGTTCTGCCTAATTGATTAGTAATAGAATATGTTGAACCATGTAATGCGGCATCTGTTTTAACTGTAATAAAATCACTTGCAGGGTTAGGGTAAATAGTTA
>JAIORT010000002.1 GCA_021107975.1 Bacteroidales bacterium
GTATCTACATCATCGAATTTTTGTTTGATATTCTGCAGGATGACGGCCATAATCATAACTCCGGCCAGCACATCCAGCAAAATACCGAATTCCACGATATGACGGGCACGCACTGAAAAGGTTGTTCCCACCAGATAGATGCCGTTTTCCATCATTATATAGCCCAGCACCATGGCAATAGCATTTCTTCTGGCCATCAGAAGGAACATACCTGCCACCAGGAGAGTAATGGAAGCAGGCAGCAGCAGTGTGCTGGTGCTGATGGATGTAATATCAAACTTGTGGCTGACATATGTCGCTGCGACAATTAAACCAAGCCCTGCCAGTAAAGAGGCATGATATCCGATAATGGGTTCGACCTCCCTGTGGATAGCAACTTTTTTTATGGCCAGATAAATGCAAAAGGGTATAATGATCCCTCGAATTGTCATGGTTACCAGGGTGAACAAAATTCCCCAGCCAGTCAAATCATGGCCGATAAACAGCGGCACAATGGACACCACCACTCCCTGAAAAGCCAGTACTTTAATCAGCGCAGGGAGGCGACTGGAACCAAACGAAAATAATACCGACAAAAGCACAAGGGACAATATGTAATCAACCAGATGTATCATTTTATAAACTCCAGGGTGATAATAGTTGCAAAAAAAGCCAGGGCAAAAGAAGTAAGAATAAACTTGGGAACCCTGTCCATTCTATAACGGGCCATAACTGATTCCATGATACCCACAGCCGTGTATACTATTATAAGAGCTGCGGCAAACAGACCGATGTTTGCGGCAAAATGGCCCAGTTTAAAAGGAAGAATCAGTGAGGCAACAATTGTTGAATAGAAAAAAAGCTTACAAAAAGAGCCCAGTTCAATTAATCCTAAATCAGGCCCGCTGTGATCCAGCACCATCACTTCGTGTATCATAGTCAATTCCAGGTGTGTGGCCGGATCATCCACCGGCACCCTGGAATTTTCCGTCAAAAGGATGATAAAAAAAGAAATGACTACAAACAACAAAGGCGATCCTGCCACCTGCCAGAGTCCCAGCGGCTGGCCTCCTGAAAAATATGCGGCAAAGCACAAATCACCTGTGAGCATGTAAAACAGGATTAAAATCATGAACATTGTCGCTTCGCATATAATGGGGAAGTACGCTTCCCTGGCCGCGCCCATACCCTCAAATGGGGATGCTGTGTCCATGGCGGCAGTAATTGTAAAAAAACGTCCCAGCCCAAGCAGGTATAAAATAAAAATAACATCACCGTTAAACGAAAACACAGGCTGCTGTCCTGCAATGGGAAGAAACATCAGGGCAGTTACAGCTGTAGACAGGGAAACCATGGGGCCCAGTTTGAAAAGAAAGGTCGTGGACGTGCTGTAAACGGATCCCTTTTTAAAAAGTTTGATTAAGGTGTAATAATTAATCAAAAGTGGAGGCCCTTTTTTCCCCCCGAAAAAAGCCTTGACCTTTAAGATGACCGCGGAAAAAAACGGTGCCAAAAGTATTGCGAGTGCCCACAGAATAATGGATTTTATCATAATATCTTCTCAGTTCAGATCTCGTTAAGTGGTTAAGTTGTTGAGTTGTTAAGTCGTCGTTATAATGATCATATCCACTATTTGCTTAAAAATTGAACATAGGGTGTTTGAAAAGTTATAACATCTGGAAATAATAGCATTTACTTTTCTACTCAACCACTTAACCACTCAACTACTCAACGAGGTCTGCAGTTTTAAAACTGCCTCTATATAAAAAACAGCAATACCACGACGGCCAGGAGAATATAACCGATATACAGGTGAATGTCCCCATGCTGTATCCATCGCAGTTTATCGAACATCCACAGGATCGGACGTATTATAACATTCCCCATGTGAAGCTCTGCAATATCATTGACATGGCTATGATAATGGGTCTTGCCAGGGAACCGGCCCTGTATCGCGGGATGATCTTCGTTAAGCGAGGCAACAGGTCTGAAAAACTCCAGAATAAAAGCCGCATAGGAAGAACCAGTATACTGCATTTTAACCGTCGGTTGCGTAAAACCACAGCCCCAGGTTCCGGATCGGCGCAGAGGCTTGTTCCGGTATAGAATCATACGAAGAGCCAGGATCATAAGAAAAACGACAAAGAAAATCGCAGCAGCCAGTGTAATGTTTTCGGTTATCCGTAAAAATGGCTCAATCGGAATACTGTAGCCGATCCCAAGGGAAGAAATACCCTTTAACGCCATTTTGAAAAATAGTCCTGGGAATACACCGATCACCACGCATACCCCAGCCAGAATCAACATGGGAACCAGCATTGTCAGTCCTTTCTCATCTACATCCTCTGCTGCATGGCTTCGCGGTTCACCTTGAAAAACCACTCCTACCACTTTCGTGAAACATGCCAGGGCCAGCCCGCCGATAACAGCAAGGCTGATAATGGAAAGAAGACTCAGCACAAAGGCTGTTTTGTCCAATGCCACACCTTTAAATCCGCCCAAATATATTAGAAATTCACTTACAAACCCATTAAAGGGCGGAAGTCCGGAAATGGCAAGGGAACCGATGAGAAAAGTAACACCGGTAATTTTCATATTTTTTAGAAGCCCGCCCAAAGCGTCTATGGAGCGGGTTCCTGTTTTTTGGATTACGATTCCCGCCCCCATAAACAGAAGTGATTTGAAAATCGAATGATTCAGCACGTGGAGCAGGCCGCCGGAAAACCCAAGTACAGCCATTGTAGGATTGCCGGTTGATACACCGATCATACCAAGCCCGATACCGATTAATATGATCCCGATATTTTCAACACTGTGATAAGCCAGAAGTCGCTTTAGATCATGCTGGCCCAGGGCATAAACAACACCCAGTACACCGGAAACCATCCCTGCAATCACTACGATTTCGCCGAATAGCGGTGTGTGCAGTTCAAGCAGGCCATAAAGTCTCAGGATACCGTAAATACCGGTTTTAATCATTACACCGGACATAACCGCAGAAATATGACTTGGGGCTGCCGGATGCGCGTGCGGCAGCCAGACATGAAACGGAAATACACCTGCTTTTGAGCCAAACCCGATAAAGCAGAGAATAAAAACCAGGATTTTTACACCATCAGGGAGGGTCGCAGCAGGAGTAAATTCAAAACTGCCGGTATAGCCATATAATATTCCAAAGGCCGCAAAAATAAACATAGCCCCCACGTGGGAAAAAACAAAATAGAGGTAACCCGCCTTTCTGTTTTCCGGTGACTGGTAGTCGTATATTACAAGGAAAAAGGATGACAAAGACATGATTTCCCAGGAAAACATGAATGCAATTATATTTTCCGCAGTTACAACCAGTGCCATGGAAGCGATCAGCAAACTGAAAAACAGGTAATTGACTGCTGTTCGCAGGGCATCTTCCTTTTTGTTCATGTAATGAAAACTGAAAATAGCGGCAAGAAGAGAAACAGCGAAAATTGCGACCAGGAAAAAAGCTGACAGATTATCGATTTTGAACGAAAGGGCCAATGTATTCAGATAATTAAAGGAAAACGAATACTGTCCTGGATTGAACAGTTTAGAAAAGGCATCGATCAATCCGAGGAAACATCCGGCACTGATCAAAAATACACCGATTATCTTCATCAGGATGAATTGCCTCCGGAAAATAAGTGTAAAAACACCTCCGGAAACGATTACCAGCATTGATATAAAAAAAAGATTCATAAATTTCCCAG
>JAIORT010000349.1 GCA_021107975.1 Bacteroidales bacterium
TCGTTTCGTAACAATTCATGTCAAACAATGAAACCGATTTATTTAGATTACAACGCAACCACTCCTATTTATAAAGAAGTTGCTGAGGCAATGAAACCTTACCTTGACGAGTTGTTCGGCAATCCTTCAAGTACTCACAGCTATGGCGTGATAACAAAAAAGGCAGTGATTAAAGCCAGGAGACAGGTTGCCGAATTGATAAACTGCCAGCCCGATGAGATAATTTTTACCAGTGGTGGTACAGAGTCAAATAATTTTGCTATTAAAGGAGTGGCTTTTGCAAGCCGGGGGAAAGGAAATCATATTATAACCTCAAGTATAGAACATCCTGCTGTAATTGAAGTATGCAAGTATCTTGCTGAAAATGGATTCTCTATAACCTACCTTCCGGTTGATGAGTATGGAATTGTGGATCCACAGGAAGTTGGAAAAGCAATAACTCCGCAAACAATTCTGATAACTATAATGCATGCCAATAATGAAGTCGGTACAATACAGCCAATCAGGGAAATAGGGGAGATAGCCAAAAAACACAATATTGTTTGCCACACTGATGCAGCACAAACACCTGGTAAAATTCCGGTTGATGTAAAAGAACTCGGAGTTGATTTGTTGTCGGTTGCCGGGCATAAACTTTATGCACCAAAAGGAATAGGAGCTTTGTATGTTAAGCATGGTGTTAATTTGCAAAAATTAATTCATGGAGCCGATCACGAAATGAATAAGAGAGCCGGTACCGAAAATGTGCTTGAAATAGCAGGGCTTGGAAAAGCATGTGAAATAGCCGGGCGTGATTTGCAGAAAAATATGGCAAATCTTAAAGAAATGCGGGATGCTTTTTATACCGGTTTAAAAAAGGCAATACCGGATATTAGGTTAAACGGACATCCTGAATTAAGACTACCAAACACATTAAGTGTTAGTTTTTCGGGAATCGAAGCCAATACCTTGCTTTCGGAAGTTACGGAGGTTGCTGCTTCGGCAGGAGCCGCTTGCCATACCGATAATGTGGAAATTTCTTCTGTGCTTCAGGCAATGAAAGTTCCTGAAGAGTATGCCATGGGAACAATCAGGTTTTCAACAGGAAAATATACAACAAAGGATGAAATAGATAAAGCAGTGGATTTTATATCGAAAGCAGTTAATAAATTAAGAACTACTACTGATCATAAAGTTGAATTAAAAGAAAACTATACGGATATAAAATTAACGCACTTTACTCATGGATTAGGTTGTGCCTGTAAAATAAGACCCCAGTATCTTGAAAAGGTTTTAACCGATTTGCCAATACCCATTGACCCGAATGTTTTGGTTTCACTCAGTTCATCTGATGATGCGGCAGTTTATAAAATAGATGAAAAAACAGCAATAATTCAAACTGTTGACTTTTTCACACCTGTTGTTGATAATCCTTATGATTTTGGCGCTATTGCTGCTGCTAATGCTTTGAGCGATATTTATGCAATGGGTGGAAAGCCTTTGTTTGCATTAAATATTGTTGGTTTTCCTGATAACAGGTTACCGATGGAAGTACTAAAAGAGATTTTAAGAGGCGCACAGGATAAGGCACAGGAAGCAGGTATCAGTATTTTAGGCGGGCACACAGTAGAAGATACGGAACCAAAATTCGGAATGGCTGTTACAGGCATCATTCATCCCGCGAAAATATTAACAAACTCCGGCGCACTGCCTGGAGATGTTTTGATTTTGACAAAACCGTTAGGGACAGGTATTATTTCAACGGGAATTAAAAGAGGATTAGCCGGTAAGAACACAGAATCGGAAGCCATCAGGATTATGAGTGAATTAAATCAAAATGCAGCTGACATCATGCAGGAATTTCCTGTAAATGCATGCACTGATGTTACAGGTTTCGGATTATTGGGTCATTTAAAAGAAATGACTATTGCGAGTAAGGTAGATGTTGAGTTGTATCCTGACAAAATTCCGGTAATCGAAGGCACAAGGGAACTGGCTGCACATAATGTTATTCCCGGAGGCACTCAGAACAATATGGATTTTGTATCGGATGTTGTTGATTGGAGTTCTGAAATATCTCAAACATTAAAAATTATTCTTAGCGATGCACAGACTTCCGGGGGGTTATTAATTTCTTTGCCTGCGGAAAGAAAAGATGAATTGTTAGAGGTGCTTAAAAATGGCGGGATTGTGCATGCTTCTTATATTGGTAAAGTTATTAAGAGGGGTATTGGTAAAATAATTATTGCATAAACACTAAAATTTTTGTATCTTGGGCGCAGAAAAAAAAATTAACCACCATGAATATTGAATCAGGATATTTTATTGCATTAGCACTTATCGGACTTATTTTATTGGTTGTAGCATTAGTAGCTATATTTTACAAACCGGGAAAAAGATTAAACGTTAATTGTAATTTTAAGAGTGATAAGGATAACCTCAATAAATCAATAATCGAAGTATTTGTTGAAAACGTTGGTAAAAAACGGGTGAAGATGGTATTTCCTTATGTTAAATTCAGCAGTACTTCCAGTTCGAAGTTGTTTCAGCTTAATTCTGAAAAAGTAAATTGTAGATTTCCGAAGATAATTAAAAAAGGTGAGAAGCTAAATTTCGAGGTAGATATTAGTCAATATATTAATATTTTAAAAAAACAATCATTTGAGCCAACTCATGTAAGAGTCGTTGTAGAGGATACCGTTGGTTTACAATTTAAATCGCATAATCTTGATTTTGATTAATTGAGCGCCACTGAAAATTAAATTTCTTAATTTACCACTCTTACACCTGTATTACTCGTCCTTGTCCTAAACACTTTCACAAAATTCGGATTAGTGTCAAATTCTTTTTCCATTATCACAGCGATCTCTTCCTGTTTATCCGAAGGACAAAAAGCGATAACGGAAGATCCTCCGCCACTGATGGTACAGCCGTAAGCTCCTGCATTAAGTATTTTTTTCTTAATGTCCCAATATCGGGGGATGGCAGCGCCCCTAACCGGTTCATGAATATAGTCAACACTTATGGCTTTACCGAATTCTTTTATATCTTTTGTATGAATGGCATGTATCACCCTTGAGCAGCGAGCCATTTGCTCTTTCAGTTTTTCCTGTCCGATTTCGTAAGTAATAAAACCTCTTGTGGTTCGCTGGCTTTTTTTAATAGCAGCCAGAACCACAGGAACATCCGGCAAGTCGAGTTTTAATACATCTATCGGATTATAACTTTTCACAAGGATAAAACCCCCTAACAAGGCTGCCGCCACATTATCGGCATGGGGTGAACCACCGGAAGCTATCTCCCCTTTTCTTGCGTAATCGATCATTTCATTCGCAGAAAGATTCAAGTCTAATAATTTATTAAGCCCGAAAATTAGTCCAGCAGCCGAAGCGCCGGTCGTTCCCAATCCACCACCGGAAGTCATCCTTTTTAGAATTTTGATATGAACTCCATGTTCAATATTTTTCTTTTTAAATAATTCAAGTGTTGCCAACCCGGCTGAATTATCCTTAACCTCTATTGGAATATTCTGGATGTTATTTTCAATTTCAATCGTGATCTTGCTACTATCATTAAGCAAAATTTCGAATTCATCATAAGGTTCGTGCAAAGCCAGAGCGAAAATATCGTATCCGGGACCTACATTGGCGCTTGTGGCTGGGGCATGGATTTTAATATTTTTATTTCTTATCATATAAATGTTTGTGTCGTGATAAAATTTTT
>JAIORT010000476.1 GCA_021107975.1 Bacteroidales bacterium
GGTTATAATTCTTCTTATGGTTATTTATTTGCGGATTTCGGAGCTACTACTTATATATGGGAAGATATGCCGGATTATATTACAGACCATAATTTTGAAATTGCACAAGCCGGTTATCATTGCGGAGTAGCTGTAGAAATGATGTACGGTCCGAATGGCTCGGGAGCTTATTCAGGAAGCGTTGGTCCGGCATTGATGAATTATTTCGGTTATTCATCCGGTGCATCACTTGAGTATAAAGATGATTATTCAACTTCGCAATGGGAAAATCTTTTAAGAACTGAATTAGATGCTTTAAGTCCTATGTATTACAGTGGTTCAGGTAGCGGCGGACATGCCTTTGTTTGCGATGGTTATCAAAACGACAACCATTTTCATTTTAACTGGGGTTGGGGCGGTTTATATAACGGTTATTATTATGTATCGAACTTACATCCGGGAACACATAATTATTCTAATTCCCAGGCTGCCCTTACAGGTGTTAAACCACCCGAGGGTCCGGTTGCGGATTTTATCGCTAATATTACAACTGTTTTAACCGGCAGTTGTGTTTGTTTTACCGACCTCACAGAACATACGCCAAATTCCTGGTCATGGACATTTGCGGGAGGCAATCCCTCTTCTTCTGATGTTCAAAACCCTGAAAACATTTTTTACAATACACCAGGAACTTATTCGGTAACTTTAACAGCCACTAACTGGAATGGTTCTAACACAATTACCAAAACAGACTATATTACTGTTACTAATGATGCTTTACCCGTAGCAGATTTTGACGTGGATGAAACAAATGCCTGTGTCGGAGAAACATTTTCTTTTGTTGATATGTCTTTAAATACACCTGATGAATGGGAATGGTCTTTTGTTCCTAATACGGTAACCTTTGTTAACAGTACTAATGCTAATTCCCAAAACCCGCAGGTTCAGTTTAATGAAGCAAAAGTGTATTCCGCTACATTAACAGTTTCAAATGCTAATGGAAGTAATACCCTAACAAAATCAAATTTGATTAACTCCGGCGGATTAACATTGCCTTTTGCTGAAACCTTTGAAGTGGGTACTTTTAAAGATTACTGGACTATTGAAAACCCTGATGGAAATATTACCTGGGACGGATATTATAAGCTTTCGGGTAATTTACCGAGCCGTAAAGCTGCATGGATGAACTTCTACGAATACACTTCAACCGGGCAAAGAGACCGACTGATTACGCCTTTGCTGAATTTTGCAGGGCATACTACAGTAAATTTCAAATTCACTCATGCTTATGCAATCTATAATTCCACACGAAAGGATTCTGTTATTATTTATATTTCTACCGATTGCGGAACAAACTGGGAAAGAATATTTGAAGCAGGTGAAGATTTTGCCACACACTCACCAACTACAAGTGAGTTTGTTCCTTCATCTCCCGGCGACTGGTGTGGGACAGGTTATGGCGACGACTGCCATTTTATCGACCTTAGCCCGTGGGCAGGTTATGCCGATGTAAAAATTATGTTCGAATCGTACAACGGACATGGAAATATGATGTATATCGACGATATTATTATTTACGATAATGATGTTATTGCTGATTTTACTGCCGATGTTACAGTATTATCCCCTGGAGAAAGTGTTAATTTTACTGACCTTTCCACAGGTACGGTGGACTCATGGGAATGGATATTCGATGGTGGTACCCCTTCGGTATCCAATGAAATAAATCCTGCAAATATTGTTTATGAACTTCCCGGAATATTTGATGTTATATTAACAGTTAGTAACGACAGTTGCACGGATACTAAGATAAAAGAAAGTTACATTATCGTAAACTCTGATGGTCCTTATATTGTTCAGCAATCTTATGAAATTAATGATAACAGTGGTAATGGAAACGGTTTGATGGATTATGGCGAATCAATTCTTTTATCATTAGGGATGCAGAATGTCGGGTCACAACAGGCAAATAATATTACAGTTGAATTAAGTACTAATGATGAATTTATTACCATTACTGATAATATCGAATATTATGGTAATATACTTGCAAATGAAATAATTTCAATACCCGATGGTTTTGCTTTTAATGTTTCGGAATTAATTCCTGACGGACATAATGTTTTATTTGATGTAATAGCCACAGATGGGACAAATAACTGGACAAGCGATTTTTATATTGAAGCCCATGCTCCGAATATAGAATTTGGCGCATTGGTTGTTTCAGATCCGACAGGCAATAATAATGGCAGGTTAGATCCCGGGGAAACAGCGGATATTATTATTACAACAACAAACGCAGGAACCAGCGATGCTATTAATTCTATCGGCAATCTGTCAACAACAAACGGAGATATTACTGTTAATAATGCTACTTTTAGTTTCGGGACACTTCTTACGGGCGAAACCGATTATGCTGTTTTTAATGTAACAGTTGATGCTTCAGCCCAGTTCGGGACAACGGTTGACTTTTGTTATATTTTCTCATCGGGTTTATATACTGCGCTAAATTATTATTACGAAACCATAGGATTGATTGTGGAAGATTGGGAAACAGGAAGTTTTGGTCAGTTTAACTGGACTTTCGGTGGCGACAGCCCCTGGACAATTACAAGTTCAAATGCTTTTGAAGGTACATATTGTGCAAAATCAGGAGCCATTGGAGATATGCAATCTTCAGTACTTTCGCTTACTTATGAAGTAATGAGTGATGATACTATTTCATTTTACAAAAAAGTGTCTTCCGAAGCAGATTATGATTATTTGGTTTTTTTAATTGATAATATTATGCAAGAAAAATGGTCGGGAAATGAAAGTTGGGCTAAGGTAGCTTATCCTGTATCGGCAGGTGAACATACTTTCGAATGGGTATATATAAAAGATTCGTACGTTTCGAATGGAAGTGATTGCGGCTGGATTGATTATATTGTACTGCCTCCGGCATCAATATTAACCGTTAATGCAGGAGCAGATGCTACTATTTGTGCAGGATGCTTTTTTACATGCTCCGGAAATGCTTCAAGTTATACTTCGTTACTATGGACAACTTCCGGCACAGGAACTTATGACGATAATACTATTTTGAATCCCGTTTATACACCGGGTATCGAAGATATTAATGCTGGATCAGTAATACTGACATTAACCGCTTATGACGGACAGGGAGGTGATCTGAGCGATGATATGACATTAACCATTGCCCCGGTTCCTGTTGTTGATCTGGGAAATGATACTTCTATTTGCTGTTTTAATACAATAACATTGGATGCGGGAAATACCGGAGCTACTTATATTTGGTCAACAGGAGAAACTACTCAGATGATTACCGTTGATTCAACAGGAGTTGGAATTGGCTCTGAAACATATTCGGTAATTGTAACTAATAGCAATAATTGTCAGGGCAGTGATTCAATTACTGTTACTTTTGATGAATGTACTTATATTCCTGAAAAACGAAATAATTATAATATTACTTTATCACCAAATCCTTCAAACGGGACTTTTTATATTTCAATCAGGGGATTAAAGGGTAATTTTAAAATGTATGTTATGAATAGTTTCGGACAGGTAGTTTATAATGAGTCTGTAAACGGCACTTCAGATAAATACACCAAGAAGTTAAATCTTTCCGAATTAACCAAAGGTTTGTATTATTTAAAACTAATAAATAATGATATAATTCAGGTAGAAAGGTTTATTATTCAATAATGA
>JAIORT010000026.1 GCA_021107975.1 Bacteroidales bacterium
TCGGTTTTAATTTTCAAATTATCAAACAGTGCCTTAATACTTTTTATCCCAACGACATCATCTCATCAAACATGTTTCGTGGCGGACGAGAACCTACATTAACGCCTTCAATGAAATTTTCAACACAATCTCTAATATCATAATGATAACCGCCTTCAAGAACTGCAAAGACGTGCTTAAAAGCCCTTCTCAGCCTGAAGCCACATTCATAATATCCTTTTAAAGTATATTTTAAACCTAAAAGGCGGTCTTTTTCATAACCATCGAACCCGGCAGAAACACCCACTACATCCGGCTCAAATTTTCGGGCTTCTGCAATTGCTTTATCTAATGCTGCAAGAAATTCCTTATCACCACTGCCGGAAATCAGTGGTATGTTCAGAGTATATCCTGTCCCATTTCCTGTACCTGTTTCAGTAGGAAGCCCGGAGAAGGGATAGGCATAAGCCTGGTGCAGGGAACAATACAATACTTTGTCTGACTCGTAGAAGATGGATTGAGTCCCATCGCCGTGATGACCGTCGAAATCGAAAATAAAGACTTTTTTACCTTCGTTCACCAGTTTTTGAGTGGCAATGGCTATATTGTTGAACAGGCAAAATCCGGCTGCTCTTTCATAACATGCGTGGTGCCCGGGCGGACGAACAACAGCAAAATTACCCTGCTCTGCTGCTTTTACTGTTAACCCTACAGCAGAAATTGCGGCTGCATAACTTTCGGGAGTTAATAAGACTTCGGCTGCATAATCGTTATGCATACATGCCTCACGAATCATGTTTTTATGATTTTCACTATGCACAAGTGTAATGTATTCCTCACCGTTGAAATCAGTATCTTTATAATGTTCGGGGAATTCTTTAATCCGGTAAGCTCCTTCAGCATCGCTATCAACATTATGGAATAAAAATTTTTTATTGAAAAGTACCTTCATCTGTTTTAAATTACGTAATACATTAACTATTTGCCACTTATTCGTCAGACCACTTCGCACAAGGCAAACGCACAGGACAGTGGTCAGACGAATGCAATAAACCTGCCTACCGCAGGCAGGCATGAATGTTTCATCTGGAATAATGATATTTATAAATTTCGGTAAAAATACAAAAACACTTTTGATAAAGTAAAATTTTGTCTGATTGAGTCGCATATATAATAAAACCTGTAGAAATTAATACATAGCAGCAACCTGATAATAAATCTTAGCAATTATGTTTCCTGTAAATTAATAATTAATTGACCGCAGTCGAACACATCTTGTACTTTATCGAACATATTTTAAATTAAAAACCTTTTATTAATTAGATTAATTACATTATATCAGCATATTAAGAAAAATGGTTTAGAGTTTGCAAAAAGGAAATATATTTATGTAAGCGCTTACGTTTATTAATACCTAAAGCACTTAAAGTTTGAAATTATACATTATAAGTATTAGGTTATTTCTTATACATCAATTAAAATAGTGTCTGTCTTTTAACTACTGAAATTGTGAAAAATCAAAAAAATAAATCAAAAAATGTTATTTATAAAAGAGTTAGGAACCTTTGCTTTTGGCAGCCGGATTAAAAACTTCAGCGATACATTAATGCGCGACATGGCAAAGATTTACAAAGAATTGAATGTAGATTTTGAGCCACGTTGGTTTACCTTTTTTCAACTCATTCTTAAAAGAAAAGAGATATCTGTTACACAAATTGCCAGTGAGCTTAACCAAACTCATCCTGCAGTTGTGCAAGTGATAAATATTCTGGAAAAGAAAAAACTCATCATAACCGGAAAAGACAAAAATGACAACAGGAGGCGTCTTGTTAAACTGAGCAGTAGAGGTAAGGCGCTTGCTGAAGAACTTTCACCCTTATGGGAGGATGTGGATGTTGCAACAAAAGAAATGTTAAATGAACACGCTCCCGGATTTCTGCAAATGGTCGATAAGATAGAAGAAGCATTGAAAGAAAAAAGCATTTATAAAAAAATTAAAGAGAAAACGAAACAGAAGATTATAAATAATCTTGAATTTGTTGAATACGAAGAAAAATACCTTTCGGATTTCCAAAAGCTAAATGAAGATTGGCTGAATGAATACCTCGAAATTACTGATTACGACCGTATAATATTGTCCGATCCATATAATGAGATCATCAAAAAAGAGGGACATATCTTCTTTCTTGTTTCCGAAGGAAAAATTATCGGTACATACTCGCTGCAGAAAATAAATAATGAGGCATGTGAGCTTTCAAAATTCACTATTAAAAAAGAATACCGTGGCTGGAAAATTGGCAAGCGGATGCTGGAACATGCTATTCAGAAAGCAAAAGAACTGAAATATGAATCGATTTTATTATTAACCCATCCGAAACTTAAAGAAGCAACTCAGCTTTACAGAAAGAGAGGATTTGAAGTTATCCCTGAACATCCTGACCTCACTGATAAAACTGGCAGATGTTCATTATGCATGCAATTAGTTATAAACCAATAAAATTTTAAATCATGAAAACTATTAGAGAATTAAAAATTACAGCAATTCTCCTTGTACTTACTCTGATACTTGCCTTTTTCAGAGTAGGATTTTCGCAGGAGACAGAAATTAAAATTGATGCTGATGAGCAAGAGCTTGTCATTGACAGCATCGCTAAATTTATGGCAGACAAATATGTTTTTCCGGATGTAGGAGAACAAATGGGCGATCTGGTAAAGAAAAACCTGAAGGATGGTGTTTATAACAACATTAATAATCCACAGGAATTTGCCGCTAAAGTTACTGAAGATTTGAGATCGGTAAGTAACGATAAGCATATTGGATTAAGGTACGCTCCCGAAATGATAGCTATGATAAAGAAAACTGAGAAGGACGAGAATAATAAAGAGTACGAAGAATATGAAAAAAAGATGAGAGAATCCAATAATTTTGCGTTTAAGGAAATAAAGATTCTTCCCGGAAATGTTGGTTATCTTAAATTTAATGCGTTCTACGGTGCCTCTGTTGCTGGTCCGACAGCCATTGCCGCTCTAAATTTTCTTGCTTATACCGATGCGCTTATCATCGACCTTACAGATAATGGTGGTGGAAGTCCATCATTGATTCAGCTTATGACAAGCTACTTTTTCGAAGATACAGAGCATTTGAATTCATTCTATATCAGGGAAGGTGATAAAACGCAACAATTTTGGACTTTGCCTTACGTTCCCGGCAAAAAAATGACAGAAACCGACCTCTATGTTCTTACAAGCACAAGGACATTCTCCGGCGCAGAGGAATTTACCTACAACTTGAAAAATATGGAAAGAGCAACTATTATTGGAGAAACAACAGGAGGAGGCGCACACCCCGTTGAAAGGCATATAATTAACGACAACTTTGGGATTACAATACCGTTTGGAAGAGCGGTCAATCCTATCACAAATACAAACTGGGAAGGCACGGGTATTGAACCGAATATAGAAACTACTAAAGCAGAAGCTAAAGAAACGGCTTATTTAATGGCTCTTGAAAAGCTTTCGGAAAAGGAACAGGATGAAAAAATTAAATATGGCATTGACTGGGCTATTGCCGGGCTAAAAGCAAAACTAAATCCAATTGATTTAGATAAAAAGATAATGGAATCTTATGTCGGCACTTACGGACCCAGAAAAATTACATTTGAAAACGGCGTTTTATATTACCAGCGTGAAGACCGTCCGAAAATGAAAATG
>JAIORT010000470.1 GCA_021107975.1 Bacteroidales bacterium
GTTACCCAGATATAAGATACGGTATTATTTACCTGTACTAAGTTCAGCACCTCTAATGTCAGCCATAATGACTTAAAAGCTCTTAATGGATTTTTGGAAGAGAATTTCGTGTGCTCGCCAATAAATTCCTTTGAAAAACCGATATCGACCCTGCGGTAAGGAGGCATCCTTAATGTTTGCTTATACCTCGGTGAATTGGGCGGTCCGAAAGGCAAGCTGCTGCCAAATATCAATGTCAGGCTCATTTTATATGTCGGATTTCTTGGCAGGTAATCCTGGAAAAAAAGACTGAAATTTACCCTTTGATCTGTTGGACGGGGAATATATCCCGGATCCTCCGGGTTTCCTTCATAATCATAATAAAAATCATTATAGATATTTTCTTCGGTTTTCATAATCGACAAACTCGCCCATGATTCAACTCCCCTGACAAACTCACCGTTAACTTTCATGTCGATCCCTACTGAATAGCCGTGTGCCTGTTCGAAGGCATAATAGCGTATCCTTACATTATCAACCATATAGGGAATAAGGTTATCGAGGTACTTATAATAAATTTCCGTAACGAATTTAAAAGGTCTGCTCCAGGCAAAAAAGTTCCAGTCGCCGGCAGCCACGAAATGTACAGATGCCTGGGCTTTTTGGTTATAATTGATTTGCCCGTTATAATTTTCAAGTTCTCTGTAAAACGGCGGCTGGTAGTAAAGCCCTGTTGAGAACCGGAACAAAACATCCCTCTTCCATTCAGGTTTATACGAAATTGTTGCCCTGGGGCTTATTACCAATTGATTATTAAAATCCCAGTAATTTGCCCGAATACCGGCAGTAAATGTAACTTTCGAAATGTCAGGATCCAGACCCCATGTATTTTGAATATAAGCTGTTATCCTGTTCGAATTTAATTGGGCACTGGTTTTTATCAATTCATAAAGATCAAAAGGATTATCCGGCTGAACAGACGGATTAACATATCCTACTGAATCGGGCAGACGAGGCAAAGAATACCCGGCAGAATCTATCATAATCCATTCGTTCATCTCATTATCAACCGATTCATTCTGGTATTTAATTCCCCACTGCAGTAACTTATTGCCGATTTCCATTGTTCCTTTATGCCCGATATTGAAAACGTTTATATCCATATTGTTCCGTGCGTGATTCTGGTATGTTCCCACACCTTGCGTTTCGATGACATCCCCGAAGTTTTCACTGCCGAAATTCGTTTCCACTCTTCCTATCCAGTATTGTCCGATTACATCATAGGTTTCGCTTTCAACAGAGTTATAGCCGGAAGCAATTAGTTTTAACCGGGTTTTACTGTTTGGTTTATAAGTGGCTGTAACACCTCCGAGGTAAGTCTGGTAATTATCTACTTCCTGCCCGTCGAAGTAAATCGTCAGTCTTTGAGCTTGCTGAACAGTGCCGAAATCTGTCTGGCGGCTTTCAGGTACAAGTTTATACTTGTTTCCGGCGATATTTCCCAGAACGGAAATTTCAAATTTCTTAGAGATATTATAAGATAACAATGCCTGCACATCGGTAAAGGAAGGCTTATAATCGCCTTTGGTTTCCATGGCATTCAGCAGGTACTGGTTTGTTTTGTACCTTACACCCAATAAATACGAAAACCTGTGTTTATCTGCTGTTCCCTCTACATGAAAAGAAGCCCCTAACAGGCTGATAGAAGCCGACCCGCCAAATTCGTTCGGCTTTTTATATTTAATATCCAATACCGACGACATCTTATCACCGTACTTAGCATCAAAGCCGCCGGCAGAAAACAATAAAGAAGAAACCAGGTCGGAATTAACGAAGCCTAATCCTTCCTGCTGACCCGAACGGATGAGGAAAGGACGATATATTTCAATATCATTTACATAAATAAGATTCTCGTCGAAATTACCACCCCTCACCGAATATTGAGAACTTAATTCATTGCTCGAAGATACACCGGGAAGGGTTTTTAATAATGTCGGTATCCTGTCGGAAGATGTCGGTACATTGAAAGCTAATTTCGGGTCAATCCTTACGAGGTTTGTCGAACGTATGTGTTTATCTTCTATTTCGATTTGAGGAAGTTCGGTATATGTAAATTTCAGTGTTTTGTTTATCTCTTTGCGATCTCCGGTTTTCAAAAACACCCCTTCCACCTCTTTCTCGTACCCGACAAAAGAGATGGTAATATAAATTTCTTTATTCGCAGGCACTTCCAGTTCATACTTCCCTTTCCTATCCGTCATGGTTCCTCCTGGCAAACCCGAAATTGCCACATTAACCAGTTCAAGTGGCTTGCCTTTTTCATCGGTAACCTTGCCAAAAACCACAGCCTTTTCCTGGCTTTTTACGAAAACCGAAAACAATAAAAACGTTATAAGAGCAACAAATTTCATCCGGATTGTTTGTAGTTATATGTTATTAGTTATCAGTCATTAGTTGTCATTTTTACTTTTTATTTTTATCTTATCATAAGGCATTCATTTTCATTTCGCTTCGCTGTCATTAGTCAACATATAACTTATAACATTTAACATTTAACATCTTTTTTTTACTTTTAACTTTTATCTTATTTTAGTTATTTCTCTTCCGTTTGAACTTTCCTTCCTTCCAGGCTTTAATGAATTTAGCCCAGGCAAACGGGTTTAAAATAGTAATCGGTTGGGCTTGACCGATATAA
Organism: Bacteroidales bacterium; assembly: GCA_021107975.1. GTDB lineage: Bacteria > Bacteroidota > Bacteroidia > Bacteroidales > JAADJA01 > JAADJA01. The sequence goes on from JAIORT010000470.1 coordinate 2,675, forward strand.
TAAAGCTTATCCTGGTAAAGCTGCATAGAATAATTATAGTTCATGCTTCCGTCCATCGGATAACTGGCAGCCATTTCCTTCAGTTTAGCCGCATTAAGATTTTTTCTTGCCCGCTCATAGTCATCATCCGGAACGTCTAAAGTAAGAAATGCTTCTTTGAATTGCTCCCTCGACGGCCAGGGGTAAATTACAGTTTGAGGTAAAAGTATCGTATCAGATGTCATCACCTGGATAAGAGAATACCTGTTACTGCTAATAGTATCGGGAATAATAAATTTTCCTTTTTTAAAGCCGACAGAGGAAAAAACAACCGTATCGTTTATTCTGGCAACAAATGAAAAATAACCATAATAATCGGCAACAGTACCGCGCCAGGTGTTTTTAATAACAATGTTTGTAAACGGAACCGGCTTGATACTATCGGCAGTTACTACTATTCCAGAGAATTGTATCAATTCATTTTCGTCAACCTGAGCGTGTAATAAGCCATGCAGGCAAAAACATAAAAGAAATATTAAAGGTAATTTTTTAAAACCCATTACACGCAAAAATAGTTTTCTTTAATGAAACAGAAATAAAATTAATTAAACGGAGGCTTTGTTAAAATATTTTCTATTGTCTATTGACGATTTGTTATTTCAATAAAATAAAAAAAATGCTGCTACTAAAAAAGTAACAGCATTTAATATCTTTTAAAATAAATTTACTTGAGATAGCCTTTTTCCCTGGCTTCTTTTAATGTGGCGCTCACGCCCTTTTTATTGATGATTCTGATACCTGCGGCAGAAATTTTTAGTGTAATCCATTTGTCTTCATCCGGAATGTAAAATTTTTTGGTCTGCAGGTTTGGATAAAACCTTCTTCTGGTTTTATTATGAGCGTGGGAAACATGGTTCCCGGTCATCATCTTCTTTCCTGTTATCTGGCAAATACGTGACATCTCTTTATGTTTTTCAGTTTAAATTTTCAAAAAAGGAGTGCAAAGAACGGAATTTTTTTTGAACTATTCAAA
>JAIORT010000599.1 GCA_021107975.1 Bacteroidales bacterium
TCAGGAGTAGTAGTTGTGAATATAGATGCAGAAAACGAATTTTTTAATATAATGACAAACAGAATAGGATTGGGAGAAACAGGAGAAGTTTATCTTATTAACAAACACGGCTATATGATAACCCCATCAAGGTTTGTTGATAATGCAGTTTTAAAACAAAAAATTGATATTGACCATTCAGAAAATTGTATTAATGTTTATCCTGGTATAAAACCTAATAAAGCACCTAAAATAGGATTATATAAAAATTATATGGGACAGGATGTTCTCAGAGTTCATACACATATACCGGAAGTTGAATGGGTTTTAGTGGTTGATGTAAGCACAGAAGAAATATTTATACCTGTTTTTAAACTTAGTAACCGTTTATTAATTATACTTATTATTCTTTTGGTGGCAGGTGTGATAATTTCAGTTGTTTTATCCCGAACTATTACAAGACCTGTTTTAAAATTACATCATGGCATAGAAGAATTAGAGAAAGGAAACCTTGATTTTAAAGTCGGCACAAAAGCAAAAGATGAAATCGGTGAGCTTTCGAGAGGATTTGATAAAATGACCGGAGAATTAAAAAAATCAAAAGAAATATTAGAAGACCTTAACTATGAACTTGAACAGAAAGTAAAAGTAAGAACCACAGAACTAAACGCTAAAATTAATGAAAGTGAACATCAGAGAATAGCTACACTGAATATTTTGCAGGAAGTTGATGAAGTAAATAAAAATTTGAAACAGGAAATTTCGGAGCGGGTAAAAACAGAAAAAGCATTACAGGAAAGCGAAAAAAAATACCGTTTATTAGCAGAAAACACTCTTGATTGTATTTGGAAAACGGATAAAGATATGAGATTTACTTATGTAAACCCGGCAATATTTCCTATGTTAGGTTTTACTCCGGAAGAGTGGACAGGAAGCTCACTATCCGAACATTGTTCGGAAAATGAATTTAAGAAAGCAAAAAACATAATAGCTGAGGAAATGAGAAAAGATGATACTTATAGTGCTACCTTTGAGATAGCCCTGATTCATAAAGACGGCAAAGATATTCCTGTTGAAATAAACGGCAAAATTCTCATTGATGAAAATAAAAATATTGTTGGACTCCAGGGAACAACACGCGATATTACAGAACGTAAAATTGCTGCAAAAGAACTTGAACAACGATTAGCAGAACTCGAAATTTATTATAAAGCCACTCTGGGCAGAGAAGGAAGGATAATTGAATTAAAACAGGAAATTAACCGACTTTTGGAACGGCTTGGAGAAAAGAGTAGGTTTGGAGTCTAAGGTTTCGGGTTACGGGTTTCGGGTTTTTAGGAATAGTCAATAGTAAATAAAATAATATTTTATGAAAGATATTAAATTAAAACTTCTGATCCTTGAAGACAATCCTATTGATGCTGAATTGATGGTAAGAGGACTTGAAAAAGAAGGCTTTGTTTTGGAATGGAAAAGGGTTGAAACGGAAAAAGCATTTATAGAAGCCCTTGCTGAAAAGCCGGACATTATTTTATCAGATTACAAACTTCCTGCGTTTGACGACATGGCTGCTATAAAACTGCAACGGCAAATAGCACCTGAAATTCCGCTTATCCTCGTTTCCGGCACAATAGGCGAAGACCTTGCCGTAGAATGTTTAAAAGCCGGAGCAACGGATTATGTTCATAAAAGCCGGCTATCACGATTAAATCTTGTGGTTAAACGGGCACTAAAGGAAGCTGGAGCATACAGGGAGCGCAAAAAAGCAGAAGATGCTCTGAAAGTAAGTGAGAAAAAATACCGGACTTTATTTGAGTCTTCAAGAGATGCGATTATGATGCTTGCGCCCCCAAACTGGGTGTTTACTGCCGGAAATCGCGCAACAATTGAAATGTTCAAGGCAAAGAATGAAAAAGAATTTACTTCAAAAGGTCCCTGGGAAATATCCCCGGAATATCAACCGGATGGACAGCTTTCTTCTGAAAAAGCAGGGAAGATGATAAATAAGGCAATGAAGAATGGTTCCCATTTCTTTGAGTGGACACATACGAGATTTAATGGCGATGATTTTCCGGCAACTGTCTTATTGACAAGGATTGAATTGAAAGGTAAAAAATTATTACAGGCAACAGTAAGAGATTTTACCGAGCGAAAGAAGGCAGAGGAAGATTTACAGAGGCATCGCGACCATCTTCAGGAACTTGTGAAGGAACGGACTTCAGAACTCCGTGAAAGCGAAGAAAAATACAAAGGTTTCTTCAAAATATCAAAAGATAGTACTTTCATTACTTCCAAAGAAGGCAGATTAATTGATTTTAATGACGTTTTTTCAGAACTTCTTGGCTATGAGACGAGAGAGGAATTACAAAAGATTAGTATTCCCGAACATTATGAAAACCCAAAAGAAAGGGAAAAATATGCCCGGGAGATAACAAAACATGGATTTGTAATAGAGTATCCTGTCAACCTGAAAAAGAAAGATGGCTCTATTATAAATACGCTTATCACTGCAGTTCCTGTAAAAGATAAAACCGGGAAAATAACAGGTTTTCAGGGAACAATACGCGATATCACAGAAAAGAAAAAAATGGAAGAGGAGCTTCTTTCTTCTAATGCCAACTTAAAATCAATGATAGAAAACACGGATGATTATTTACTCATAAGTGATGAAAAAGGCTATCCCATAATTTTTAACAAATCTTATGCTCGAATCATGAAAGAAATACTGGGAATCGAAATGAAACCTGGTATTAAGCCACATAAGTTACTGAAAAATCGGAAAGATAAAGCCTGGTGGGAAAACCTCCACCGCAGGGTTCTTAGTGGAGAAAAATTCCGTGTAGATTACCAGATTAATTTGGGTAAAGATAATATCAGACATCTTGAAATATCTTTTAATCCGATTTTTAAAGCTAACAAAGTAGTCGGTTTCTCCGAGTTCACCCGCGACATCACCAAACGCAAGCAGGCAGAAGAAGCACTGCGTCAGGGTGAAGAACGCTACCGGACAATGATTGAACATGCCAATGATATGATCTGGACAGTTGACATACAGGGTTGTTTTACGTTTTACAACCATCGGGCTGAAATCATCAGCGGACACAAATTCGAAGAATGGAAGGGAAAATCGTTTGCTCCTCTTATTCATCCGGATGATATTGAAATGGTAGGTGATGTCTTTCAGAAAACTTTATCAGGAGAATCTCAAAACTATTCTGTTAGGGTTAATCGAAAAAATGGCGAGATGATTATTCTTTCTGTCAACACAGCACCTATTTATGAAAAAGGCAAGGTTGTCGGAACTGTGAGCTTTGGAAGAGACATCACCGAACAAAAGAAAGCAGAAAAAATATTACGTAAACAATTAAAAGATCTTGAAATCTATTATAAGGCGACTCTCGGAAGAGAAGATCGTATAGTTGAACTGAAACTGGAAATTAACCGGCTTTTAAAAAAGCTTGGGAAAGAAAAAAAATATGGAGTTTAAGAAATGACTAAAATAACTACGGTTTTCAGAGAAAAAATTATTTTTGTATTATTTCTATTCTTAAAATTGAGATAAATTAAAATTTATACTAATGGAAAATGAGAGATCATTATTAAGCATATTGGAAGATGTAGTAGAAAAAGAGCAGGCATTAAAAGCAGCCAAAGAAAAAGCCGAAGAATCCGACAGGCTGAAATCAGCTTTCCTGGCAAATATGA